>CAYGXB010000409.1:0-2916 GCA_964353605.1 uncultured Bacteriovoracaceae bacterium | reverse complement strand
AAGATTTGCCCCCTATCTATAAAAATTGGGAAGCGTCCCTAATTTAATTTGCCAACCCTCGTGTAGGTCAGCGGCCTTTGCCAGGGTTGTGCGCCTGGGTTCTTTGTATCGTTGAACCGGAGGAACGCGAAGGAGCAAAACCATGACCTCGATGAGCAGCTCCGCGTATCCACCCGACCTGGAACTTTTTCTGCGGGGCCGCGGCGCCGGTACGGGCACCGGATATTTTCGGTTTTTCACGCTCCCGGCTTACCCATGGCTCAACCCGGCGCTGGGCAAACTCGGGATCACGCGCCGGTGCCGGCTTTTTATAATCAAAGTCCTTCAACGTGCGGCACTCCAGCTCTTCACCAAGGACGCGCTCGATACTGCCTACCATGGCCCTGTCTTCACGGGTAATGAAGGTGAAGGCATCGCCCGTCTTCTCGGCCCGGCCGGTACGGCCGATCCGGTGAGTGTACGCGTCGATGGTATCGGGCATATCAAAGTTGATGACGTGGGAGATGCGTGAGACATCGATGCCCCGGGCCGCGATATCGGTGGCAACGAGAACCTGATATGAGCCGTCGCGGAATCCGTCGAGTGCCGCCTGGCGCTGGCTCTGCGATAGGTTTCCCTGCAGCGATGTGGCCCGGTAGCCGGCCTTTTCCAACTGCTGTCCCACGCGCCTGGCGCGGTGCTTGGTGCGCGTAAAGACCAGGACCGACTCCGTGTCGGTATGACGCAGCAGTTCGAGGAGGAGTGCACTTTTGAGGTGCTGATCGACAGGATAGAGCGCGTGCGCGACCGTGCTGACCGGTACAGTGGCATTGACCTGCACCGTGACCGGGGCGTGGAGGACATCGTGGGCCAGCCGACGGATATCATCGGGCATCGTTGCCGCAAACAGCAGCGTCTGGCGCTTGGCCGGAACGTGCTTGATGATCTTCCGGATATCAGGCAGAAAGCCCATGTCGAACATCCGGTCCGCCTCGTCGAGCACAAGCACCTCCAGAGTCGACAGGTTGATCGTGCCCTGCTGGATGTGATCGAGCAGGCGGCCGGGACAGGCGACGACGATATCGACACCGGCGCGCAGTTTCTGTATCTGCGGGTTCATGGCCACGCCGCCGTAAATCGAGATACTGTGCAGTCGCGTCTGGCGGCCCAGATCGGCAATGGCCGTGTTGATCTGCTCTGCAAGCTCCCGTGTTGGGGCGATGATGAGGGCGCGGATACGGCCACGCGGTCCTTTTATCAAGCGCTCGAGAATCGGCAGCACGAAGGCAGCTGTTTTGCCTGTTCCGGTCTGGGCAAGGCCCATGACGTCGTGTCCATCGAGGACTGGCGGGATGGACTGCCGCTGGATAGGGGTTGGTGTGGAATAGCCGAGCGCCTTGACGCCGGCCGCGATTTGGGGATGGAGATTAAATGAAACAAAACTCATGTGTCCTTCTTTCTGTTATAGGTTACTAACGTTTGCGGCCGCACCGTAAGAGGTGGACAGCAAGGCATGCCTCGCGAGAAAAAACGTTCCGCTGCACAAACAAATAGGCAGGCAGGAATTAGGTGCTAAACACCCGCAATTCCAACTCAATATGAAGATATATCGAAAGGAATCGCGGGGCCAGCATCCCTAACATGTTTCTCTCTCAGCCTAAAACGACTACATTCGTCGCCTGTAGACCTTTCGGCCCCTGGGAAGTCTCGAACTCTACCTCATCGCCTTCATTGAGGGACTTAAATCCATCCCTCTTAATAGCGGAGAAGTGAACAAAGACATCATTCCCGCCGTCAGCGGAAATGAATCCGAAACCTTTCGCCTCGTTAAACCATTTTACACGACCTTTGGCCATTACAACTCACCTCCTTTCATTTCTGAACTTGAGTAAGTTGCAATAGCCTTTGATCCTAATTAAAAAAGGCCACAAAAGTCCCTATTGAGAAGCACTTTTGTGGCCTTTTACGATCCAAAGAAATACTTCCAGCAACCTACAAGCTTTAATTATGACTCTCTATTTTATAGAAGTCAAGCGTTTAGACTCAAATTTAAAAATATATATCAAACTGCGGATATCTTGCCAGAAAAGCAACCCACCTTTTCAAGGAAGATGCTGATGCTTGAGTTGACGGCCCGGGGTGGGATGAGGATCGGCGAGGTATTGAAATTGAAACCCGGTGATATCGAGGACCGGAAGCTGATCCTCCGAAGTTCCAAAAGTGGAAAGGAGCGTGAGATTGCTTTTACCCAAAGAAGGTTACCGATCGTCTGAAGGGGTATATCAACAGCAGAAGGATTGGGTTTGATCAGAGGATCTCTCCGACGTCCTACGGACGTGGGGGACGTTGCTCACAATCATCACAATGGTTGACCGCCTCAGGAGTTCTTTCTCCTTATGGCCATCGCAATGGCTGAAACCTCCACTCCCAATCTCCTCGCGATCTCAGCCATCGAGATTCCCATCTCTCGGCTCAAAAAACAAGCTATTTCCGCCCTCACCTTCGCTGTCTTCCGACTTTGATTTCCGGATCTAACCTCCTTCTCACTTACACCCGATTCCCTGCACATCCGCACGATGATCTCCTCAATCGATTTCCTTCCTCTGTTCCGCATTTGCCACCAATCGTTTCAGCCTCCTTCAAAATATATGGTCGAATGTATTTATTTAATCCTCTTCTGGACACGATACTCACTTTTTTTCCTAAAACCTCAGAGAGGCTATCTTGAAGTTCAACAAAATCAAAAAGGGTTGCACCTCCATAAAAATCTACAAGAAAATCGATGTCACTCTCCTCTTTCTGTTCATTTCTTGCATAAGAGTCAAAAAGAGCAATAGATTTCACCTTATATTTTTTGAGGATTTCTCTGTTTGCAATTAAGGTGGTCTCGTAAAAAGTCGAAAATCCCCTCCCCCTTGACGGGGGAGGGTGAGGGTG
>CAYGXB010000408.1:0-2932 GCA_964353605.1 uncultured Bacteriovoracaceae bacterium | reverse complement strand
TGATCAGGTCGTGCACCTCTTCAGGGTCCAGCTTCTCCGAAAGGGGGGTGAATCCCTTGACATCGGCAAAGAGTATTGTAACCTGCTTGCGTTCGCCCTCCATGCTGCTGCGGGTGGCCAGGACCTTGTCAACGACTTGTTTCGGGGCAGAGGTCCGGGGAGTGGAGAGGACAGGCGCCAGAGGAGCGGCCTTGTCACCTCCCGGCATGATGCCCTTGGCCTTCAACCCATCGATGATGCGGGCGATGGCAGCAGGAAGCCCTTCCGGCCCCACCGAGATCATGGCGGTCCCACCCAGGGCATGCCGCCATTCCGGCTGGCAGGCTTTCAGCTCGGGCGGGGTCATATCCACCAGCACCGGGAAGAAGGGCCTGCCCCTTTCGAAGGCTCCCACCACTTCCTTGGTCACCTGATCGGAACCGCACGCGTGCGGGGAGGCGATGAGGACCATGGCATCGCAGTGCTCGATGGCGTTCGTAATCTGGATCAGGTAGCTCGTTCCGGCAAGCACATCGCGCTCGAAGTACCACGTGGCGTACCCTATGGCTTCGAGCCCCTGGGCGATCTGCTGCATGATGGCCAGGTCGCGTTCGACGTGGCTTAAGAAGATGCGACTCATCGGTCCGTCAATCGCACCATGGTAAAGCGATGCTCATGTTCTCCTCCCCATGAGAGAGACTATGCTGGAGGATCTTCAAGTTGGCTGATAGGGATTCCCTCACGAAGTGATAAAACCCGGCAACCCAGACACAATCCCTTTACCAAAGGAGGTTCATCCCAGGCCAAAAAGCGTACCGGAAAAAAGGATGAATGTCAAAGCAAAAGTGGCCAGCAGCGATTTTGATATCCCTTTGCGAAGAATTGCACTTGATCTTGGCAGGTGACAAATCCGATATCCTGCGCAGCGATCAGGATGACCTTCGGAGCACCTTCGGACAACCATGAAGTCTGTATGCGCCGTTTGATCCGGCCGACATGGTTTCAACCCAAGGTCAAAGGCGGCCGGATCAAACGGACAATTTTATTGGCCTTTGAGCACCTCGTAGCCGGCGACGATGTCGAGGAGCTCCTCGGTGATGGTCATCTGGCGCTGGCGATGGAACTGGAGGTAGATCTCGTCCAGGCGCTCCTCGATGTTCTTTTCAGCGTTCTGCATGGCGGCCAGACGGCTCGCGTTTTCGCTCGCCAGAGATTCGGCAAAGGCCTGGAAGAGGGAGACGAAGAGGTATTCCCGGATGAGGGAGAGGAAGAGGGCGTCCCAGTGCATGGTGTACAGAGGGATGGTCTTCGACTCCCATTTCTTCGTTTTGAGATTTTTCAGCCACTCCCGGTCCACGGGCAGGAGCTTGAGGGTGAAGGGCTTGTAGTTGGCGCCCGAGATGTATTGGTTGTAGTACAGGTAGATGTGCTGGATCTGCTGCCGGAAGTGCCAGTCCTCGAGGATCATGATGAGCTCCTGCACGGCCGGGGTGATGCCCGCCGTGGAGCTCGGGGTATAGAGACCTTCGACGACCTTGATGCCGGCGTCCTTAATATAGTCCTGCACCCGCTCGCCTATGGTGAGCACGGTGCGGTTCTCCTTGGGGATATTGAGATTGTCCATCTCCTCCAGGGCATGGGTGGAGATCAGGGCATTGAGTTGTCCGCAGAGTCCCTGGTCGGAGCCGAAGATGATCGCCCCGAGGCGATTGATCGGGGCAGGACGTGTGGATCCGGCCGGTTCAGGCTGATCCTTGAGGACGATCTGGAGGCCCATCTCGACCGTTTTGGTATAGTCGATGAGCGACTCGACCGCGCGCTGGTACTGGCGGATGCTTACGGCGGCCAGGGCCTTCATGGTTTTCACCACGCCCAGGAGGTCGTTGGTGCTCTTGATCTTGCGCTTGAGCGACTCAATCGTTTGCATCCTGCTCTTCTCCAGGGGTGCCGACGGCCGCATGGGCCGCGTTCAAGAGGGCGTTGTGGTCGTCCATGGTGATCTTTTCGCCGCCTTCAATCCGTGCGCAGAGGCTGGCGAGATTTTCCTTGACGGCCGTGCGCACGGTCAACTCCGCCTCGCTGATCTTGGCCACGGGGATATGATCGAGCGCCCCGCCGGTGACGGCCAGGAGGGCGGCGATCTGTTCCGAAACGGGGATGGGTTTGAACTGCGGCTGCTTGAGGATCTCACGCACACGCCACCCGCGTTCCAGGGTGCGTTTCGTGGCGTCGTCGAGCCGTGTGCCGAAGCGCGAGAAGCTCTCGAGCTCCTCGAACTGGGAGTAGGAGATCCTCAAGTCGCCGGCCACGGCGCGGTACGCGGAGAGCTGGGCCTTGCCGCCCACGCGCGAGACGGACTTGCCCACGTCGACCGGGGGCAGGATGCCCTTCTGGAACAGGCCCGGCGAGAGATAGATCTGGCCGTCGGTGATCGAGATGAGGTTGGTGGGGATGTAGGATGAGATGTCCTGGGCCTCAGTCTCGATGACGGGCAGGGCGGTCAACGATCCGCCGCCGTATTCCTTTCTGAGGTGGGTGGAGCGCTCCAGCAGGCGGGAGTGGATGTAGAAGATATCGCCCGGGAAGGCCTCACGGCCAGGCGGGCGGCGCAAAAGCAGGGAGAGCTCGCGGTAGGCCCGCGCGTGGCGGGTGAGGTCGTCGTAGATGATGAGCACGTCGCGGCCTTTGGTCATGAAGTGCTCGCCCATGGAGGTGGCCGCGTAGGGGGCGATGAACTGCAGGCCGGGCGGCTCATCGCCGGCGGCCACCACGACGATGCAATAACGCAGGGCGTTGTATTCCCGCAGGGATGCGATGGACTTGGCCACGTCCGAGCTCTGTTTTCCGATGGCGCAATAGATGCAGATGAGATCCTTGTCGTGCTGGTTGATGATGGTATCAAGCGCGATGGCGGTCTTGCCGGTCTGGCGGTCGCCGAGGATGAGCTCGCGCT
>CAYGXB010000407.1:0-2949 GCA_964353605.1 uncultured Bacteriovoracaceae bacterium | reverse complement strand
GCCCAGGCGAGCGACATCCCGTCGTAGGTAGACGTGCCCCGGCCGATCTCGTCGAGCACGACGAGACTTTGTTCGGTCGCATTGTTCAGGATGTTGGCTGTCTCGTTCATCTCCACGAGAAAAGTGCTCTGGCCTGCGCTGAGGTTGTCCAATGCACCGATACGGGTGAAGATACGGTCGGCAACCCCTACCCGTGCCTGCCGTGCCGAGACAAAGGATCCCATCTGGGCCATGATGGTGATGAGGGCGATCTGCCGCATATAGGTCGATTTCCCCGCCATGTTAGGCCCGGTGACAATATGGAGGGTATCTGCCTCCGGGTAGAATCTACAGTCATTAGGCACAAACTCGCCCGGTTTGAGCACCTTCTCCACTACCGGGTGTCTGCCGCCCCTTATCTCGATCCCCCGGTCCTTCATCATTTGGGGTCGCGTATAGTCGTTCTGGAGGGCAACCCAGGCTAGCGCGGCAAGCACGTCCAGGGTGATGAGAGCGTCGGTGGTCCGCTTTAGATCGACCGTATAGGATACGACGTGTGCCCTGAGCTCTCTGAATATGCGCACCTCGATCTCGAAGATAGCGTCCTGAGCGCCAAGGAGCTTCGCTTCGTATTCCTTCAGTTCGGGGGTAATATACCGCTCTGCATTGACGAGGGTCTGCTTGCGGATATACCTTTCCGGCACCCTTGCGGCATGGGTCTTGGTAACCTCAATATAGTACCCAAAAACCTTGTTGTATCCTATCTTGAGCGAATTGATGCCAGTGTTTTTCCTCTCCGAGGCCTCATTTTCCGCGATCCACTTCCGCGAGTCCCTCCTGATGTTGCGTAGCTCATCGAGCTCGGTATTTACGCCATTGGCGATCACATTGCCTTCGCCGAGCCTATGGGGTGGATCTGGTACAAGGGTTTCCCTTATTCTTTGCGCGACAGGGATAAGGGGATCGAGGCTCAATTCCGCAAGCATACGCGAAGTGAGCCCTGCAAGCAGCCCTTTGATCTCCGGGACCTGCTCGAGTCCCTGGGCAAGAGCGATCATGTCCCTTGGGATAGCCCTGTCCGAGGAAATCCTCCCCAGGATGCGCTCCAGATCATATACCTCTTTCAAGTGCTTGCGAATCCCATTGAGGAGACTCATGCTCTCCTTGAGCTCTTCAACGGCATCGAGCCGCGCATCGATCTCGACGATTTCCATGAGGGGAAAGGCCATCCAATCGGCGAGCCGACGAGACCCCATGGAGGTCACCGTCTGGTTGAGGACGTGGTAGAGGCTGCCGCTGACGCCGCCGGTAATGGATGCGAAGAGCTCGAGGTTACGTTTCGTATTGGCGCCAAGGATCATGTACCTGCCAGGATTGTAGAACCTGAGCGCGATGATATTGGGCAGTGCGCCTTTCTGCTTTTCCTGTACATACCTGAGCACCATTGCGGCAGCACATGTTGCCATGTGGTGTCCGGAAAGGCCAAGACCCTCGATGCCTATGGTCCTGAAGTGTGTGCAGAGAATCTCATGGGCTTTCTCTAGTCTGAACATACCCTCGAGCAGGGTACCGTAGAACCCATCCGGCACAAGGGTTTCTTGCAGAGCGATGATCTCGCTTGGGTCAACCCGCGCCACTTCGCTCTCGAAGTCTGCGTACGCTCTTAGCTCCGTTACGCGGAAATCTCCAGTGGAGATATCGACAAAGGCGAGACCATAGGCGCCCCCCCGCTCCTCCTTGCATACCGCCATCAGGTAGTTCGCCTTTTCTCTCTCAAGCTGGTTGTCTTCGGTGATGAGTCCGGGGGTTATCACCTCGACGACCTCTCTCGGCACCAGCCCCTTACCATTCACCTCGCCCTGCTCGCATACGGCCACCCTTTTCCTGGCCTTGATAAGCTTCGCGATATAGCCCGAGGCGCTGTGATACGGCACGCCACACATGGGGACAGGGTTCGCCTTGCCCTTGTCGCGCGTGGTCAGGGCAATCCCGAGGATGCGGGAGGCCTCGACGGCATCATCGCAGAACATCTCATAGAAATCGCCCATGCGGTAAAACAGGATAGTGTCCTGATATGCCGCCTTGATTTTGAGATATTGCTCCATCATGGGGGTGATCTTACCAGCGTCCATGGCGTAAGGATAATAACCCAAGTCACCATGAAAATAAAGGCAGAAGGAAGAAGAGCAGAAGGAAGAAGAGGGGGAAGGATAAGTGTATATCCACGCACCCCCCTTCTGCCCCCCCTCTTGCTTTAAAATAGCTTCATCACCGCCTGCATGAATCCCCATGCGTCTCTGAGGCGTCCCTCGAGAAAGAAGGGCATCAATCTGATCGTGATCATCATGAATACCAAACCGAGGGCAATGATGATGGGAAAGCTCATGATGAAGATGTTCATCTGAGGGATGGCCCGGGAAATGAGCGCAAACGCTATATTGATGAGGAGAAGAACGCCGATGACCGGGGCAGAGAGTTGCAGGGCTAGGCTGAACATGCCCGCGGCATATCTGAGGGCAGCATAGAAGAATCCCTGCTGAGGGAGTCCTGTGCCGATGGGTACCAGGGTGAAGCTCTCATGCATAGCCTTGATGAGCATGAAGTGACCGTCGAGGGAGAGAAAGAGGAGGAAAGCAATGATGTAAAGGAAGTTACTCGTGACCGGGGCGTCTATACCAGTCATGGGGTCAATTACATTGACGATGGCAAATCCCATCTGAAAACCGATGAGTTCGCCCGCCAGCTGCACTGCGGCGAAGATCACGGTTACGGCAAGGCCCAGGCTTATGCCTAAAAAAATTTCATGAAGCATGACGAGCAGGATATAGAGCACACCCACCTGTGCCACATCCACTTTGAGAGGTGGTATGACCGGCAGGAGGATGAGGCTCAGGAAGAAGGCGATGGTGGCCGTCATCCTTCTCGGTATGATCTCGGCGCTGAAGAACGGGACCGTGGCGAAGATCACCC
>CAYGXB010000406.1:0-2955 GCA_964353605.1 uncultured Bacteriovoracaceae bacterium | reverse complement strand
CGACGATCTCCGCCATGATATCGTCAAGCGTTATAAGACCGTCCATGTTGCCGTATTCATCGATGACGAAGGCCATCGTGCTCTGCTTGGCCTTGAATTCATCGAGGAGGTCGATGAGTTTCTTGCCTTCCGGTACGAAGTATGGGGGCTGCATGACCTCCCTGATGCCCACCGTTTCCAGCGGCGTGTGGCAGTACCTCAGGATGTGCTTGGCATGCACCACGCCGATGATATTATCGCTGGCCTTTTCATAGATCGGGATGAGGGAGAAGCCGCTCGCGTTGATGGCATCCACGACCGCGGATAGTGCTTTTGAACTTTCAACGGCGACCATATCTTCCTTGGGAACCATGACCTCGCGGACCGTCGTGTCCCTGAGCACGATGATGTTCTGGATCATGTCCCCCTGATCTTCATCGATGAAGCCCTTTTCCTCCACCTCGTCGATGATCTCCTGGATCTCCTGCTTGAGATCCTTCTTCTTCTCGCCTTTCAGGAAGGACTTGATCCTCTGGAGCACAGGTTTTTCTTCATGTTTCTCGTCATTATCCAAACAAAAGCTCCTCTTCCTAGACTATTTAACCCAAGAACCCGCAACAGTCAATTCTCTCAACCTCCGTGCATCTCGTCTTGCATTGCTGAGGCTTTCATAAAAGATCAAATTCTTCATGTTTCCTGAATCTTTAGGGGTGCTCGACATCCGCTGGTTGTGAGGGGTCGGGGGAACTTTTGTAACACGCGCATGCGCAAGCGAACGCATTGAAAGAAAGTGGTTTCCCCTTTCGTAAGGCAATGCTAAGCTTGCCGTATGCAGGGCAGGTGCGCCGATGTTGTGATATTCTCCGCCATCCCGAAGGTGCTCACTTACCGGGTGCCGGATGATATGAACCCCTTGATCGGCTCCCGGGTGGTTATCCCCGTGAGGACGAGCAGGAAGGTCGGAATGGTCATCGCCATAAGCGAAGGGGTGGACCAGGAAGGCCTGAAGCCCATCCTCGAGGTCGCCGATGCAGAACCGCTCATTCCCCGGGAAATCATCGAGCTCTTGGTGTGGTGCTCTCGATACTATCATGCGGGCATCGGGGCGTGCCTGTCGCTCGCTTTTCCGCCCCTCCTGCGGAAAGGCGGCCGGATCGATCCGGACCGCGGCCTGCTCGAGCTGAGGGAAAAGGAGGTCCCCCTGCTCCAGAAGGACATCCGGTATACACCCGACCAGGAGCAGGCCATAGGGGCCATCGGGAAGGCTATGGACAGCCGCCGTTTCAAGAGCATGGTGCTGCATGGAATCACCGGATCAGGCAAGACCGAGGTCTACCTTGCCTGTGCCATGCAGGCCCTTCTCTCCGGGCGATCCGTAATCTACATGGTTCCCGAGATCGCCCTCACCCCCCAGACCATTGCCCGCATACGGGAAAGGATCCCCTGGGAGACAGCCCTTTTCCACTCGGGCATGAGTCCCAAGGCCAGGGCTATCGAGTTCATCAAGGCTTCCAATGGTCTGGCACGGTTCGTCCTCGGGACCCGTTCCGCCATATTCGCCCCGGTCAGGGACATCGGGCTCATCATCGTGGATGAGGAGCACGACGGGAGCTACAAGCAATCCGACGGCGTCCCCTACAATGCGCGCGACCTCGCCTTGGTGCGGGCAAGGCAGCATGACGCCGTCGTCGTCCTCGGATCGGCCACCCCCAGCATGGACACCTTTTCCCGGGCCCAAAAGGAGGCAGGGTTCATCACCATGCGTTCGCGGATCGGGGATGCGCGGCTGCCGGACATTGCGGTGATTGATATGCGGGGCCGCAAGGAAGGCCTCTCCGCCGAACTCCTTCAAGCCATGGAGGATACGGTCGCACAGGGCGAACAATGTCTGCTCTTCATCAACCGGCGCGGGTTTTCCGCGGCGATGGTCTGCCCCGGCTGCGGCAAGATCCTCGTCTGCAGGAGATGCGCCCGGAGCCTCACCTACCACAAGGCCAAGGCGTCCGCCCTCTGTCATTATTGCGGTTTCTTCTACCCCGTGCCGGAGCTGTGCCCGGAGTGTGGGTGCATGGATATGCGGCCTCTGGGGCTCGGCACGGAGAGGATCATCGAGGAGGTCCAGCGGCTCCTCCCGCACGGCCGCATCCTCCAAATGGACTCGGACGAGATCACGACCCCGAACAAGCTTGCCCATGCCCTGCGGTCCATCCGGGAGCGCACGGTGGATGTAATCGTAGGCACGCAGATGATCGGGAAAGGGCACGATTTTCCACACCTGACCCTCGTGGGGGTGGTGCATGCGGAGCAGCTCCTCTACCTGCCCGACTTCCGAGCCGTAGAGCGGACCTTCCAGCAGGTGGTCCAGGTGGCGGGACGTGCTGGCAGGACCAGGCCGGATACCCACGTGCTCATCCAGACCCTGATCCCGGATCATCCGGTCATCCGGGCAATCGCGTGCTACGACTATCACGGGATGATCGAGGCCGAGGAACAGACCCGCCGGGAAGCAGGATTTCCCCCCTTCGCCTATATGGCGCGGTGCATCTTCTCAGCGCTGAAGCCCGGTGCGGCGGAAGGCGTGGCGCAGCAGGTAGCCAAGAGCCTCCACAACACCGGGGTACGGATCATGGGGCCTGCCCCGGCACCCATCGCCATGCTGAGGGGCGCCCAGCGCTGGCATATTCTCCTGACCGCGAGCAAGCGTCCCCTGCTCCATAAGGCGATCGATCGTTTGGAAAAAATAAAGGTGCCAAGCTCGGTGCGGCTGAAGATTGATGTGGATCCCTACGATATGCTCTGAGCCGTTCTTAAGCTATATGCATCTCCAGTCGAACCGTGTCCGCTCCTTGCTCTTGATATGCCGGGAGTGGGGAGACATATCCCGAAAAGGTCTTGAGTGGATATTTGTCAGACATATTGTCCCGATCGGCCATATACATGGCATGGCAATGATGGCTGGCGGAGAGAGAGGGATTC
>CAYGXB010000405.1:0-2964 GCA_964353605.1 uncultured Bacteriovoracaceae bacterium | reverse complement strand
CATCGAGAAATGCGGAGAGTATCCGCGGGTCCTTGATCCCCCGGGCCTGGATCTGTTCCCTGACCATGGTCTCCCTGGCAAGGACTGGATCCATTAAACATTCCCCCAACGCTGCTCACTCCCGCATTCCATACCACTCTCGGCATAGCATGATGACTGGCATTATACCTTCCCCCACAGTTGATTGCAAGAATGCTCCTGTTCTTCATCCGGTTCATCGGAATATGTGTTTTCATTATCATTATACTCATCATACTGCCTTCCCCATGATGATAAGGCGGACAAGAACAACAATGGACACCTGCATCAGCCGGGCATGTTTGCAGTCAGCCGATACAGGTTCCCGAACCAGGATAAGCCAGATACCATATTCCGATAAGGATTCCTGAGGATCCTTATCCGGAAACCTCCAGATGCAGATTTCTTATCTCCCTCCCCTTGAGCAAACATCTGCAATGCAGAGGGGAAACCTGCCCAACCAGCTGTACATCAAGCGAATTCAAAGGAAGGTTTTTCTATAATTCACGAACCAAGAAAAAAAGTCATAAAGTCCCCATACAAGCATGATTGGACTTGATAATTCTGTTGATGCGATTATAATGGTCTTTGCTCTTGAAATTATACAAAATCTGTCGAGGAGGTATACATGGCGAAATACCCGGAAACGTCTATGGCAGCAATCTTTCAAAACCGTGTGGAGAAGTTCGGAGACAAGACATGCGTCGCCTACAAGAATGCCCAGGGCCAGTACGAGGACATCTCCTGGAATAAGATGAACGAGATGGTCTGGAACCTGGGATGTTTCTTGCTCTCGAAGGGAGTAAAGGTGCTTGATAAGGTGGCCTTGTTCTCCCCGAACCGCTATGAGTGGTGGGTCACTGACCTGGCGATCCTGTCCACGGGCGCGGCGAACGTCCCCATCTATGCGACGAATTCCGCGGAAGAGGCCCGCTATGTCATCGAGAATTCCGACTCCAAGATCTGCTTCGTTGGCTCCAAGGAGCACATGAGCAAAGTGCTCGAGGTCAAGTCCAAGCTCCCCAACCTGACCGACATCATCCTCTTCGACGATCTCGATCAGCCGGTTCCCGGGGTGATCACCTTCAAGGAGGTCCTGAAGCAGGGCAGTGCTTATCCCAATAAGGCTGATCTGGACAAACGGATCAGGAATATCAATATCGACGATCTTGCCACCCTCATCTATACCTCCGGCACGACGGGAAATCCCAAAGGTGTCATGCTCACCCACAACAACTTCGTTTCGAATGTGAACCAGATCTATGCCGTTGCCCCTCACCTCTTCGAGTTTGATCATATCCTCCTCTCCTTCCTGCCGCTCTCACATTCCTTCGAAAGAACGGTCGGCTATTACCTGCCGATGTTCACTGGCAAAAAGGTGGTTTTTGCGGAGGACTTCTCCAAGATCCTCCAGAATTTCCAGGAGGTACGCCCGACCTTTGTCGTGAGCGTACCCAGACTCTATGAGAAGATCCATACGGGTATCACCGCCAAGGTGTCCACTGCACCACCCACGAAGCAAAAGCTCTTCAACTGGGCCATGAGCTGCGCCAGGCGGAACTTGCCTTATGTCTGCAACGCCAAGCCCAGGACCGGTCTCTTCGCGCTTGAGTACGCCCTCGCAAACAAGCTCCTCTTCTCGAAACTCAAGGCAGCGCTGGGCATGGACAAGCTCCAGTTCGCACTTTCGGGCGGCGGTCCACTCTCCGTTTCCGATGCGGAGTTCTTCCTCGGCATGGGGATCAAGGTCCTGGAAGGCTTCGGCCTTTCCGAGACCACCCCGGTCACGAATGCCAACCGGCCGGATAAGATCAAGCCGGGGACTGTCGGGGCCCCCGTGAAAGAAACCATCGTGACGATCGGGGAGGACGGCGAGGTCCTCATCAAGGGCCCGCAGGTCATGAAGGGATACTACAAGAACGAGGCGGCTACCAAGGAGGTCTTCACCTCGGAAGGCTTCTTCCGCACCGGCGATATCGGCGAGGTAGACAGCGAAGGCTACCTCAAGA
Organism: uncultured Bacteriovoracaceae bacterium; assembly: GCA_964353605.1. Classification (GTDB taxonomy): domain Bacteria; phylum Desulfobacterota; class Desulfomonilia; order UBA1062; family UBA1062; genus CAYGXB01. Next base: position 937 of record CAYGXB010000405.1, on the reverse strand, counting down.
TCACAGGACGGATCAAAGACCTCATCATCACCTCCGGCGGCAAGAACGTCTCACCGCAGAACCTCGAGAACAGCATCAAGGCCTCCAACTTTGTCGAGCAGGTGGCCATCCTTGGTGATAACCGGAAGTACCTGGCCGCCCTCATCGTACCTGCCTTCGATGAACTCGAGAACTGGGCCAAGGCCAACAACATCTCCTTCACCAACCGGAAGGACCTCATCGAGAACGAACAGGTCAATAAGCTCTTCCAAGATGAGCTCGACAAGTGCACGAAGGATTATGCCCGCGTGGAGCAGATCAGGAAGTTCAAGCTCCTCGAGCACGAGTGGTCACAACAGACCGACGAGCTCACCCCGACCCTGAAGCTCAAGCGGCGGATCATCAACCAGAAGTACGCCAAAGATATCGAGAGTTTGTATCCACCTGACGAGGGTTTATAAGAAAAAAGCACACCATTTTCCAGGAGAGGCGATGCATGCGTCGTCTCTCCATCGTTTCTTATACTGATTGCTCCAGATTCTTGATATCAACGACGAGGGAAGCAATGTGAAGCAACTATCCATCTGCTTTTCTGGAGGTGTTTAGGGGGGGAAAGAAACCCCCTTGAAAAAAATCCCTGATCGGGATAAGGTAAAAAATAAATTCCAAAACCATGAGGAGGGCACAAGAATGAAAAAGCTGTTGGTGAGTTTGTTACTTATTATTGCCTTTCCCCTTTGCCTGATGGCGGAGGACTTCCTGGCCCAAGCCGATGCGCTCTACAACAAAAAGGATCTTGACGGCTTCAAGCAATCCATTGAGCTCTATTTAAAGGCATTCCAGGCCAACCCAAAGAGCTACGAAATCGCCTGGAAGACATCGCGCGCATTCCGGGATTACGGCGACAAGGCCAAGACGGAGAACATTCCTGGCTGGAAAGACATCTGCAAGACTACTG
>CAYGXB010000404.1:0-2998 GCA_964353605.1 uncultured Bacteriovoracaceae bacterium | reverse complement strand
GACCAGAGTCCCCTCGCCCCTCGCTCGGGAGGGGAGAGGGAAAGGGAGAGGGGTGCAACAGACGGCCCTTAACCCCCTCACCCCAGCCGAGGGGTACATGTACATCATGAGCGAAAAGTACGCTTCTGTGTGAAGAACCTAAACGTCCGATCTCCACTATCGTTTTGCCAATCCGCATTTTTCATCAGCAAGCAATATTCGGTTTTCAATTCGGCGACTGGTTTAAGTGGGGTGGAGGAACTGGGATTCAGGGCAGGCATCAGGCCGATAACCATGCAGGCCAAAAAGAACAACCAGAAAAGGATCTGCCAGAAGACCAGCCTTTGGTTGCATTTTAATTCTCGTGAGTTCGTAATCTTCACAAAAAGCAGCCAAGGACCGATCAGGACCACGGCTAACTCAATCGCGAGCAGGATTGCCCAGAAGAGCCGGCCGTGAATTACATGTTCTATCGGGACCTTGAAAAGAGAATTCACCAATGGGTATAGCACGGCCAACACGGGCGTAAGCAGAAACCCGCCGAGGATAAACCATTTCGTACGCCACGGTTTGAGCACAGCCAGATTCAGGGATGTCCACAAACCTGCCAGCAAGGACATGATGGGCGCGAGCCACATATCCGGGTTGTTGGATGTGAATAGAAATCCTCGGACAAGGGAGTCGTATACCATGGGAGTAATGGCAGACAACATGAAAACCCAGATAAATCCCACGAGCGCGGCGGTGAGACGGATGGCACGCGTCCGCCTTATCAGCAAGAGGACCGCGATTGGAAGGGCATGCAGAATGTGGTGCAGGACTGTATTTGATATTATACCTACAATCAGCAGCCATGCGATTGCCGTGATGCAGGCGACACGTTCAAGCAGGGGTAAATAATCTGTATATTTCCCGTTCCAAGACATTACCGGCACGCCTTTATCGAACGATTATATGCTTATGGATTTAAAAAAAACAGTACGGGTTATTTTTATAAAAAGTCACCGGCTTTGCAGGTGATGATGACAAATGGGGTTTGATCAATTTTGATTGGGTAGGATTGGGTTCCATTTGTTCTAAGGCTTCGGAAGATTGTAGGGAAGGACCTATTCACTGGCAGATTGACAGGATTATGCACATCTCTTATAGTTCGGCATGGGATTCTCTCATCATTTTTTGGATGGAGCTGGAATCCATGCAGGAGGTGCTGCCCGTGGAAGCGTTTGACAAGGTCGTGGACGGGTTCAGGTTCATGCCGCCGGGTCTCTCTGCCTGGCTGAAGAAAGACATCCCGGATAAGGAATTTGAAGGGGAGATCCCCTGGACCCCGCTGAAAAAGCCTGCTTCACAGATGACCTTTTCCCTCGTCACATCAGCCGGCATCAGCCTGAAGACTGATCCGCCCTTTGATATGGAGCGGGAGAAGCGGGAGCCCTTATGGGGCGATCCCACGCACCGGGAGATCCCCCGGGACACGTCAGAGGATCAGATCGAGGTGAATCATCTCCATATCGATACCCACTACATCAAGGAAGACATCAATGTGATCCTGCCGCTCAAGAGATTTGCCGAGTTTGAGAAAGAGGGTGCCATCCAAAGGCTCGCACCTACCTGCTATTCATTCTATGGCTTCCAGATCGACCCCGCATTCCTCCTGGATGTAACCATGCCGAAGGTGGCAGCAAGAATGCGTCATGAGGGTGTCGAAGCGGTCGTGCTCACTCCGGCCTGACCCTTGTGCTGCCGGTCCGTGGGACTGGTCGCGCGGTATCTCGAGGGGCAGGGTTTTTCCACGATATGTCTCACCATGACACCGGAATTCCATCGCCAGATTGGTATGCCCAGGGTGGCAGCCATCGAATACCCATTCGGAAGGACAGTGGGCCAGGTGCATGATGTGCACGGCCAGCGGGAAGTTCTGCTGGAGATGATTGCCTGCCTGGAGAGGGCGAAGAACCCTGGCGAGGTGTTTCACCTTCCCTTTACATGGCCTGAAGCGCCGAAGGAAACAAAATGGCAGCCCTCTGAGATCTCTCCGATCCTCAAGCTCTTCCAGGGCGAGATCAAGAAGATGCGAGAGCAGGCAAGAAAATCAAGGTCCGAGTGACGAAGGTGCAACCCCTGGGAGAGTTTGGCGCAATATCTTGCTTTGGACGTTGGGCCTTGCCTGCATCTTTTTTAGGGCACGTTGTATCTCAAATCAGATAATATGCCCGTATTAAAATCATTTTCCGCCTCTGTGCCAAATATGTAGGTATGGTAACTTTGAAGACCCTTTAAATAGTACTGAAACCATGCCGTAAAATACTTGCCTGCAATGCGGCGCTGTTCTTCAAACCCGATCGTATTCGGGTTATCCAAGCCAAGCCATGCGGCTATTTCCGCATAGATTTCGTCAAGATTGCCGATATGGTTGCCTCCATTGATCTCCACATATTCTTTTATTGTATCGCCGGGGATGAGGGTTTCATAAAAAGGCCGCACCCAGGCCGGGGCAACCATACCATCATTGCTTCCCACCTGAAGCTGTATAGGTATGGTGAGATTTCTGGCTGCAGCCATGGTTTCAGTTTCTTCTTCACTGCTAAATCCGGCTGGTGCAAAAGCTACAGCAACGTCAATTTCCGAATGTTGAGTCCCTGCGGCTTCTATGCATCCCCCGCCACTCATCGAAAATCCAAGTGCTCCGATTTTTTCACTATCAACAAGGCCATACACGGGAGAATTGTTAAGACTGTTTTCGCTTTTTAGTCGAGAAATACCTCCATTGAATCCTTCAGCCCACTGGGTAATATCAAAGAGAGCAGCGTCAGGCGGTGTAAAACATATCGTTGCATAACCATGAGAAGTAAGGTGCTCGGGTATCCATGATATTTGCCATTCAGCGCCATAGAGGCCATTGCTGACTACGATTCCAGGATAAGGTGCACCGCGGCTATCCTTCGGAGCACGGAGCCTGTCGGAATATGCCGGATAACGAATTACAGCCTTATATGTCCCGAAAGGTTCTATCGTATAG
>CAYGXB010000403.1:0-3002 GCA_964353605.1 uncultured Bacteriovoracaceae bacterium | reverse complement strand
CTGGCTTGTCAATTGAAATATTTAAGGTCGTCCCCTTTCGGCTTTCGGCCTCGAGGATGCCCTTCATCCTCTCGGTCATTTCTTGGACATCCAACTTTTTTTGCAGGGACAATTTTGCACAGGCATGCCGATAGCGGACAAACTCCTTACGCGTTGAGGGGGGCAAGGCTAGATAGATGTCCTGATTATCCTGCCGGTAGAGGATCGCTGATTGTTCAAGCTCCATGAAGGTCTGTATCAAATGGGCCGTTGCCGTGGAAAAGTTCATCGTCGCGTGTTCCCAGTCTTGCATATAGCCTTTCAAGGCGAATTTGGTTCTCATCTCCTGTTCGTACGCGGGACTGAGCGGACTCAGAACAAACGGGAAGAGCGACCAGGTCAGCGCCCCATCATAGTCCGGGAATTCAATACGCTTTATGAATGCGCGCGTCCGCATGACACTGGCATCGGTCTCACCGGGAAAACCAAACAAGAAATAACAGGAACAGTTGATGCCATGCCGTAAAAGCTTTTCCACTACGGCGGCATACATTTCCGGATCGGCTTGCTTGTTCATATTATCCAGAACCTCCTGATCACCGGATTCCAACCCCAGCTGAACTTCGACACAACCTGCTTGCTTCAACAAGACGGGATCGACCTTCTCGAAGGTATTGGCCCTGACAAAGCTCATCCATCGCAGGTCAAGCTTCGCATCGATCATGCGCCGGCACACATCATTCAGATCATTCTTGCCCAGCCGGAAATTGTCATCGACAAACCACACATAGCGCACCCCCCGCTCTTGCACCTTCTTCATGTCAGCGATGAGTTCATCAAGGGGCACCATGTACAAGGACCTGGGACCCTTCATGTGATCACAGAAGGCACAGTGGTATGGACAACCATGACTCGCTTGCATCGAAACCACCCCGGAACTGAAAACGGAATCCGGGAGGGCATCCCAATCAATTTTCCGCGCTGCCGGCCCTGTGGAGTCATCCTCGCGTTCGCTGAAGATATAGGTATCGCCATCGAGCCTGGCGGCGTTTTTGGGGAGGAACCCTTGCCCCCTGTTTTTCAAATTGTCCATGACCTCGACCAAGCGATCTTCTCCATGCAAAGATACGATGTAGAGATCAACGGTGGGTTCTTGACCGACTTCCAGGAAGAGGACACGCCCTTTCAAGTGATCCGGTATGTAGCCCGGCTCAATCAGCTCTCTCTGGAGATATAGATAGGAGTTGTAGACGAAGGGGCCACCTACGATGATGTAGGTGTCCGGTAAAACGGATCGTATATCCGCCACAAGATCGCGCAGGTGTTTCTTGTTCATGATGAAGGTCATGGATATGATGACCGCTTTCGGCTTCCGGGCGGCACATGCATCAAAGTGCTTTTTATCGGCGATATAGTTGTTGATCAGCTCGATATCGAATCCCTGGCGCTTCAAATAACTGTAAAGAAATAGTCCGTTCAGCTTGGGAGCCGAAGACCAGCTCATGCGTGCATCGTCCGCGGGGGCGTCGCGATGGTTAATATGCCTCATCACGTTCTGAATGCTTGCCATCTTGCCGTCGATACGCAGCCGCAGCGCACTCGTCCCTGAAAAACTATCCGTCCCCGCATCGGCGATAATAATCGCATCGAGACACACTTTTCCCCCCCTCTTCGAGACCATACTTCACAACACAGTGCCCCTTTGGTGTCAGGTCCGGTCAATGGAATGGATAAAAATGTGTTCGCTGTGCAACTTTATCAATTGTCCGGGCCTGACTCCCTAGTTGCTAGTACAAAAGGCCATCGTGCGGACACCTCCCACCTGCGCAAGCCTTTTAGTGTTCAGCGCTCATTCTTTCCGAGCATGGCAAAGAATCACGTCTTGCATTACGCTGTGAAGCTGTTTCTTCCTAAATTCGTCGAGTATGATATTCTCAAGTAATTTATTTTTTTCTTTTGAATATCTTTCGGCCCACCATAAGGCGGTTGAAGAGGCATAAAACTTCCAAACCTTTTCCGGCGAACCAAACTCATCTTCCCATGTCATTCTGCTGACCCTCTGGTCCTTAAAGCCAGCCTTATTGAGCATTTTCCGTGCGGTCTTTTCGTCCCATGGCCAGTATTCGACCCTGTACCCCATCATCTCACGAAGTCCTTTCTTAATATATATCCTGAAGGTTATTTCATTAATATTCCGATAATGACGCGGGCCATGGGTGGAAAGAGCGAGGGTTCCGCCAGGCTTTAGGACCCGCTTCATTTCGGATAAAAATCCCAACTGGTCCGGGATCTCGCCCATGACCATGCTGGAAACGGCAACATCGAATTCGCCATCGGCAAAGGGAAGATGCTCCGCGTCAAGCTGTTGAAACTTAATTTTCGTGCTATCGATTCCAGCCGCCGCGGCCTTTTTCTTCCATTGTCCCAGCATGAATTCCGACTGATCGCCGGATACGAGGGATGCAGCCCCCCCGTTGATTATATAACCTGATGCGATGCCCGTACCGCATCCGACGTCGAGAACCCTCTTTTCTCTTAGGTCTATCCCATCAAGAAGGTGCTTCGCGATATGGTTGTAGTGGTGCGTTCCCATTTCATCGTAGCGTGTGACATCATCAGTGAAGGTCCCATCATATGCGAGTTTAAGCCTTTGCTTCATGGCACTTGTATCACGCAGGCCTCCTACGAGCCACGCGAGCAAAAAATTGCCATTTAGTAAAAATTTGAGAACAGGCGACAGTTCACACTTTAAAAATATCCCCGGCATATCTCCCTCCTTTTTCTGTAGAGTCTCACCAATTACCCTGATAAATATAAATGATATAAATTGTGAGAGCTGTTCTGGAACAGAGGTGTCAGGTCTTGATTCTTGACATTGCCGTGCCTGCGGCCTCTGCAAGCCGTTTATCCTTTCCCAACTGCGCCTCGAAACAGGTGCATATCCTGCTCACGCTTCTGGTGAACACACGGGGGCGTCCATTAAATTAGAAGATAATCATTCCGATGCTGGCTCACTCTCTATC
>CAYGXB010000402.1:0-3004 GCA_964353605.1 uncultured Bacteriovoracaceae bacterium | reverse complement strand
CAGAGGAGTCAACGCCGCCGCTCAAGAATATCCCTACCGGAACGTCGCTGACCAAATGACTTTTTACCGCATGTTCCAACCTATCACGAACCGTGCTGGTAGCATCTTCAAAACTGTCCGAAATAGGTTTTATGTCGGATAGGGACCAATATGAAGATACGTCAATTCCCTTCCGATCAACGGTTAAGTAGTGTCCTGGCAACAAGTTAGCAACTTTGTCAAAAAGAGTGTGTGATCCCAGTGCATTCTGATAATACAAAAACTCGTGTAGCCCCTGCCAATCCACCTCCAGCCTCACCCGCTTTGAAGGAATCAGTGACTTGATCTCCGATCCGAAGACTACTCCGGACTTGAACGGATAGTAGTATAGGGGCTTAATCCCGAATCGGTCTCTCGCCATGTGCAGTCGCTGGGCAGTTTTGTCCCACACCGCCAAAGCAAACATTCCTTTGAACATCGAAAAAGAATTTGTCCCCCAACGGATGTATGCCTTAAGCACGACCTCCGTGTCCGACCTACTTCGAAATACCACCCCATCTCCTTCCAGACGCCGCCGAAGCTCCTGAAAGTTGTATAGTTCACCGTTATACACCAAAACAAAATTACCATCCTCCGACAGCATGGGCTGATGGCCGGCTGAAGTAAGGTCGATGATACTCAAGCGCCTATGCCCCAATCCCACATACTCAAAAAGCTCAACACCACTGTCATCGGGGCCTCGATGCTTTAGCGTTTCCGTCATTCGCCACAATGTATCTCCCTCAATCGAGAAACCTGAATAATCGACTATACCGCAAATCCCACACATAAGAATGCCGTTTACCTTCCTCCACAAGGGTACGCTAACACCGCGCTTTTAGATCCCTCTAGAATGCTCGCCAAGAATGGTCTCTTCTAAAGGGGCCATATTCTTTTACGAAAACAATGTCGATTTGCGCCAAAGCACCGTCAAGCGGGCGATTAAGCGCGAGATGGATGTCATAGGCAACAAAACCATGGTCTTTCATATACGCTACCACATCATAGAATTGAGGAGCCCCTTTCTTGAACTCAAACATGGATACTTCAAGAACAACGATGTCAGCATTCTGTAACGCCCGTGGACACCCATCCAGGAGGTCAAGTTCGGCACCATGTACGTCCGCCTTTATCAAGTAGGGCCCTTCCACTTTCTCTTGTTCTACGATATCGTCTATTCTTACGATTTGAATCGTCCTTTCGAGCATGTCCGCTCTAACATCATCCATAGGCTCCTTGAGCAATGACGCTCCCTCGGGAAAGCTCGTGGGTATAGTAATGACGCCCTGCCTATTCTCTGATCCCGCCGCGGCCAACACATATGAACCCCGGTATTCTTTCAGGATTGATTTAAGATTAGGCTCAAATTCCTTCAAAGGCTCTATAAGCAGAAAGTAAGAATTCGGGAATTCCCTGTAGAGTTCGAAAGTGCCCTCCGCTACTCCAACATCAACGACGGTGTGTGGTTTGAAGCCGAGCCCAGATAACAGCGCGTAAGATTGCGAGATGCTCTGCCTCACAGGCGAGGGACTGCTCTTCCTGATTTCATAACCGAGTTTGTTCACGCACTTCCTCACGCACCTTTTTATAACTGTTTTGGCGTCGAACATTGGTTCCGAACCTCCTTCCTGACTCTCTGATCTACATGTTGGATAAACTCGAGCAACCGTGATCCATGCCCCCGAAAATCAAAGGTCTCTCTTGCTGTCTCCCGTCCTCTCTGACCAACCTTAGTAGCTATTTCTGCGTTCTCCAGAACAAATTGAATCTTATCTGCAAAGGCTCTTATATCACCTGGCTTCGCGAGAAAGGCATTACAGCCATCCTGAAGGTAACAGCCTATATCTCCTACTTCGGTGGTGATGACAGGCCGGGCCGACGAAAGATAGTCTCCGATCTTCCAGGGGAACCTGGAGCGCGATCTTCCATCATCCGGGAGCGGGATCAGCAGTGCCGCCGCCTCTGAATAAAGCCGTTTAAGCTCGTCCCACTTGACGTAACCCGGGAAACGGATGCCCTCAGCACATCCCAGCCGTTTTGCCTCCGCGAGGAGGATTTTAACTTCGGCCCTGTGTTGTTCGAGCCCGACGAAAACAAGATCGCATTGATGCCCCGCCTGCCTTACGATGTTATAACTGCGCAATACCATCAACATTAGGTTCAGGTAACCAGGGCCGCTGCAGAACAGCACGTAATTCCCCGGCTCACCTTTGGCGACATCGGCATCCTCCACATCCGTCAGAATCGGCACCAGCAAATGGGGAATTTGTCGTCCCGTCCGTCGATTGTAATCTGCAACTTTCTCGGCAAGGTAATTCGAAATCGGCAACACGGCATCAATGAAACGAAAACCGTGATTACAGAACAATCTATAACGAGCTTGTGTAATCCAGTTTCCTTTCGGGTAAAAGATCGGCCACTCGGTACTATCAAGGACGGAGCAAACACCAAGCCATCTGCATATGAGCCCTGCTATCCAAGCAATACCCACGTCCTCGCTGCATATAATCAGCGTCTCCAGTTTACCCTCTCGCTTAAGTCGCCAAAGCGCTGTGAACAGCTTAAATACCTGCCTGGGATCAAATCTTGTCAAGAACGAAATCGCCTTCGATCTATCGCCATGCGACAAAAGTGGTGCACTGGATAGATATTCATATCGAAAGCCAGAGTAAACCCCACTGGAAACAAAGCGGTTCCTTCCCTTTGTTCTTGGAGCGGAGATGAGTACGGTGACGTCCGCGCCCGCTTCCACTAAACCACGAGCCATCAAGCGCATCCGGCTCGAGTAGGCTGCGCCAAATGGAAAATCCGCCCATCGGGCATAAATTGTAATCGCGGGGCTCGCCATGAATATCTCAAACCCTCCTTTTGTCCATTTTGAACCGAGGCAGAACAGACCTTCACCCTCAATTCGCTTGAGTTTTTTGACGGAAATCTCCGAAGTACCCTCTTTTTATACGGTTGATATAAGTTAAAGAAGCGACAC
>CAYGXB010000401.1:0-3008 GCA_964353605.1 uncultured Bacteriovoracaceae bacterium | reverse complement strand
AGGAATTACCGCCTTTTTTTCGGGGGACAAGCCATCTCCCTCATCGGCACATGGATGCAGCAGGTCGCCATGAGCTGGCTGGTGTACCGTTTGACAAACTCGACCTTCCTCCTGGGCGTCGTTGGATTCACCGGTCAAGTCCCCATCTTCCTGTTCGCATCCCTAGCCGGCGTTTTCGCCGATCGCCACAATCGCCACCGCATCCTTATCGTGACACAAATCCTCGCCATGGTTCAGGCCTTGACGCTGGCCTTCCTCACCCTGGGAGGCTTTATCACGGTATGGCATATCATTGTCCTGAGTATCCTGCTCGGCCTGATCAATGCCTTTGATATGCCCGCGCGCCAGTCCTTCGTGATCGAGATCGTCGAGCAGCGGGAGGATCTGGGGAATGCGATCGCGCTCAATTCCTTCATGTTCAACGGCGCGCGGCTGATCGGGCCCTCCCTGGCAGGCATCCTGATCGCCCTGACGGGCGAGGGGACATGCTTCCTCCTGAACGGGATCAGCTTCTTCACCATCATCCTTGCTCTCCTGGCCATGCAGGTTCCACTGCGGGAAAGGGGGAAGGGTATCGAACGCTTCTGGAAGGGACTCTGGGAGGGCTATGTCTATGCCTTCACGATTGCCCCTATCCGCTCCATCCTGCTCTACCTGGCGCTCATAAGCTTTCTGGTCATGCCATACGGTGTCCTCATGCCGTTCTTTGCCCGTGACTATCTGCACGGCGGGCCGCATACGCTGGGATTCCTCATGGCCGCATCGGGCACCGGTGCGCTGGCGGGGGCCGTCTATCTTGCCCTGCGCAAGACGATACGCGGACTGGAAAGGATTATCGTCGTCGCCTCCGTCACCTTCGGCCTGGGCCTGATCGCCTTTGCCTTCTCCCGGGTTTTGTCCCTCTCACTTGCCACGCTGTTCTTCATCGGATTCGGGATGATCATCCAGATGGCCTCCTGCAATACCATCCTGCAGACCATTGTCCAGGAGGACATGCGCGGGCGGGTGATGAGCCTCTTCGCCGTAGCGATGGTGGGGATGGCGCCGTTCGGGAGCCTTTTTGCAGGGTTTCTGTCTTCCCGGATCGGGCCGCCGCACACCCTGGTCATCAGCGGCTGCATCTGCATCCTCGGGGCGCTCGCCTTCACCCGGCAGTTCCCCCGGATGCGGGCAAGCCAGTACGGGGTATCTTCTCTATAAAGCTTCTTTAACATACCACCAGGGCAGCCAGTCGGATGCTCTTAAGGACATGGCATCTGCATGTCCTTCCCAAAACTACCTGCGAAGCTGGTCGAGTGCTTGGTATGAGCTGCCGCCGCCACTCTAAGGTTGTGGTTGCAAGGAGCGACGGGAAGCGTTACAACCATGATACGATCGTTGAGGGGGGAGTATGGCTTTCGAGTATGAGGGGAAGCGGTATTGGGAACCGCAGGATCTGAGGGTCAAGCTGCTGGATTTTCTGCCCTGCGTTCCAGTGGAAGACCATACCGTCAGAAACGAGCTCGGCAGAGATTTTCTGGGACCGGACGAAGTGGTGGCGCTCGTTCAAGTGGCGGTTTCGCGCTCCGTCGATTATCAAACCGGCCTGGAAGAAGAGCTGCTGAAAATGCATGCGGAAGGGAAGAAGATCCCCGAGGCGATTTTCAGGAAGAATCTCTCGGGGATCGGCCGCGGGCACTCGCTCGATGGTCTGCCCGTGCTGGCCCTGGGCATCAACGGGACCAAGATGATCGATTCCGCCTTCACCGGGATGGTGTACTCGCGGTCGCTGGTCACGAGCGGCCGGCGGCGGGAAACGAGCTTAGACGAGCTCGTCGTGCCACGCGCGATCAGCCGCAAGAAAGCATTGTTGGTTGAATATCTGAGAATATGCGAGGACCTCTTCACCCTCTCGGAAGATATCAAACGCAAGCTCCCCAAGCACGTCGATGCCATCCAGGCCTTCAACAAGCTCAAGCCCTATAATGATCCGGCTGACCTCTTCTATGTGCTGCCCTTGAGCTCGCTCGTGAACCTGGCCGTGAGCGTGGAAGATGAGCGGCGGAGAGGGACGGCCTACCTTCCCGAGGAATGTGCGCTCTTCATCGACGCCATGGAAAGCATCGTCGATGCAATCGGCATGGGGCAGCTGTACCGGATGAGGAAAGCCGTCCCCCGCGAGACCTACCTGCACTACCACATCTTCAAACGGCCTGAGCCCGATTATGTCATTGCCAAGCACGCAGAGCACGGGAACCCCCTGGAGCCGGAGGTGGTGCGTGCCGTCAACGATCTGCCCGCAAGCGCCTTACAGGAGCTCAAAGAGATTAAGGAGCTGTTCCACTCCTCCCGCACCTTCCGGGATGCCGGGCATCTGTATGAGACCACCTGCCGGAATCGGGCGGCCCTCTCCGATTTCTGCCGCAAGTACAACGCAGCGCTCTACCTCCAGACCATCAGCTCACTGTCATGGCGGGTGTGGAGCGAACAGAAAAGGCATGCTACGCTCTCGCAGCATGTGGAATCGATCTATGCCGCGGCCGAGAGGGCCTATCAAATAGTGAGGCCTTTGTGGCCGGCCATTGCGAAGCAGGAAGCTATCGCGGCGACTGCAAATCAGGCCGAGCAGGCCTTTGTGATCAGCGATCAGGTGAAAGCGGAGCAAGAGCTGCTCGAGGCGTATATCTATCATAGCGCGCGGCAGATCATGTTTTATGCAAGGCTGATCGAGGAGGGGATTCCGCCCCGGGATGCCTTGTATATCGTGCCGAGAAACATCCGCATCAGGACATTGGAAAGCTACGACCTGATCAATGCCGTGAGCCTGGAGCTGCCCCTGAGGCTCTGCACGGAGTGCGAGCCGGAAAGGAGGATCACTTCAGAAAAGAAGGCCGAGCAGTTCAAGCAGCTCTTGGCGGATTTGGCCTTTCTTTTTGAACCGAAGTGCAACCTCGGGTATTGCACCGAGGGGCGATTCTGCGCCAAGATCATGCGCCTGAATCCCGCATACAACCTGGAGATCCATAAGG
>CAYGXB010000400.1:0-3010 GCA_964353605.1 uncultured Bacteriovoracaceae bacterium | reverse complement strand
CTGGTTTCGAGGAAACTGGTTCGATAGTCTGGAGATCTATTGGAAGGATTTTATCGCCCCAGGCAAGTCAAAAAATCGTATCTATCCTCCTGATCGAGCGGGGGCATATAATCATGGTATGCTTGCAGCGCATGTCCTGGTTCAACCAGGCAGGAAGGAGCATGTCCGTTTCGTTATCAGCTGGAATTTTCCCCATTGCCAGAACTATTGGGATCCACATGCACCTGATTTGGCAAGAAAAGCCAATGTTCCCCTCACCTGGAAGAATTATTATGCACTGCTTTGGAAGGATTCAAAGCAAAGTGCAGGGTATGCCTTGGAAAACTGGGCCCGTCTCTACGAGGAAACGCTCCTTTTCAAACATGCTCTGTTTGGATCTGATGTGCCTCCCGCAGCACTCGAGGCTATATCCGCAAACATCTCGATCATCAAGACCCCTACGGTTCAAAGGCTGGAGGATGGTACGTTTTACGGGTGGGAGGGATGTTTTAGTAATGCTGGATGCTGTGAGGGATCATGTACGCATGTCTGGAATTATGGCCAGGCACTCCCGTTCCTTTTCCCGAAGCTGGAACGTTCCATGCGGGATGCTGATTATGCATACAATCAACAAGCCAACGGCGGGATGCCCTTCCGCCTTAAATTGCCGTTAGGCATAAAGCACCCGGGGGGAAGTGCCGTCGCCGGAGAAGACCAGGGGGGAAGGTCCTGCGCCGATGGTTTATTGGGTGGCGTTCTGAAGGTCTATCGCGACTGGAAAATCAGCGGGGATACAAAATGGCTGACGAAAATCTGGCCAGCCGTCAGGAAATCCATCGAATATGCATGGGATCAGACGAATGAAGATGCCTGGGATATTCACAAGACTGGTGTTTTATGGGGTCGTCAGCATCATACGCTCGATATGGAATTATTTGGGCCTAACGCCTGGCTTACCGGGTTCTACCTGGGTGCATTAAAGGCCGGAGCGGAGATGGCCGAACATCTGGGAGAGACCAGTACGGCTGCCGCATACAGGGAAGTGTTTGAGAAAGGCAAGGCTTGGGTGGATAAACATTTATTCAATGGTGAATACTATTACCAGCGCATCGATTTAAAGGACAAGTCCATTCCAGCCAGGTTTAACGCGCTTGTTGATTATTGGGATGCTGAACATGGGGAGATAAAGTATCAGATTGGTTTAGGATGCGGCATTGATCAGGTACTTGCCCAATGGCATGCCAATCTCTATGGTCTGGGCGAAATCTTCGATCCAGAGCAGACAAGAAAGGCACTTCGAGCTATCTTCACCTATAATTATAAGCGATCAATGCGCGATTTTTGTAACCCCTGCCGGATTTATGCTCTGAATGAAGAGCAGGGGGTGGTAATGTGCGAATGGCCTAGAAAATCATCAAGGCCATCGATCCCCCTGACGTACGCCCAGGAAACCATGAACGGATTTGAATATGCAGCCGCGGCGCATATGATCCAGAACAGAATGATAAAGGAAGGCATGTCCATCGTAAAAGCCGTGCGTGACCGCTACGATGGAGAGAAGCGCAACCCCTGGAATGAGTTCGAATGCGGCAGCAATTATGCTCGATCCATGGCGAGTTATGCCCTTCTCAATGCTTTCAGCGGTTTTGCATTCGATATGGTAAAGGGCATGCTGGGCTTTCATCCGGTCCGGCCGAGAAAGGGGAGATTCACCTGTTTCTGGTCTCTGGATTCGGGGTGGGGCGAATTCCATATGAAACCAGGATATTTTGAGGTGCGTGTGCTCTATGGCCATGTGCGACTCCAAACCATGAAGCTCCCCTTCAGGAATAAGGAAAAGGCAATCAATGTTACGCACCAAACCAAACATCTTGACTTCACGCAAAAGGGGAGCGAGATTCTTCTCAGCCAGGAGGCGTGCCTGGTGAAAGGGCAGTCGCTGCGTATCTACACAAAACATGCAGCACGTACATTGCCCAGAGGGAGCGGGGATGAGCTTTGACTTCTGTCGACCAAGGCGACTCTCCTAGCCTCGAATTGCACCCCTCTCTATTGAAGAACGATAAAAGACGTGCCGCGCTTTTCTCTGGCGAGGGGGGAACACAAACCGGAGGGTTGCTGAACGGAAACACTGCGGAGGTTTCATATCTTGATTGAAAAACAGGGGAGGGTGGATATGAACGGGCCTCGAAAGCTCAAAGAAAAGGTGGTGGATCAGAAACCCATGGTGACATTCGGTGTCTGTGCCCCAGGCGATCCGCGGGTTGATGCGGCCGCGCGACAGCGAACCATGAATATTGTGAAGCGCATTGCGAGGCTTATTGCAGATGCCGTGGCCATGCCGGACGGTTCACCGGTCAAGGTCATCTATTCCTCGACCCTGATCGACGGGGAGCAGCAAGCCGATCAAGTCGCGCGGCATTTTAAAGCCGCGCACGTGGACGCGATTGTCTGCACACCCGATACCTGGGCGTTCCCGCAGCCCTCGCTCATGAGTCTCCTGGCGCACTTCCCGGAGACAACGCCGGTCAATATTACGTGTGGCAACAGCGCACCGAAACCGGGGGTCGTTTTTGCACATGCCGTCAATGGCGCCCTGGCTCAGTCCGGACGCCTGACGCACCTGAATGTCGGGAAATGGCCGGATACCGGCAGCGATCCAATACCATCGCAAGCGACGGCCGAGGTCTTGATCGATTGGTGCTACGCAGCCTTGACGGCCGTCGGATTGCGGGGAAAGCGGGTCCTCATGTTCGGACATGACTCCATGGGCATGGAAACCGCCTTGGCGCACATCATCCCCACCCGACGAACATTCGGCCTGGAAATTACCCGCCTCGATATGAAGCTGCTGGCGGATATGCTCAAGAAGAAGGCCTACGATCACACGGAGCACACATACCTCGTTGGCTGGGTGAAGGAGCATATCGGAACACGCCTGGACCTGTCGCAGAAGAACGGGCAGACGCGGTTCGCTGAGTCTATGGCGATGTACCTGATCATGCGCGATCTCATGCTCGAGATCAACGCC
>CAYGXB010000399.1:0-3022 GCA_964353605.1 uncultured Bacteriovoracaceae bacterium | reverse complement strand
TCCATGATGGATCGGAGCGCCAGGGCTACGGTTTTTGCTATTTCAGGGGCATCGGGGCTCTTTTCCCTCTTTCCCGCGCGGATGGAGGTCCTGATTCGAGCAAGCTCCTCGATGACTTCCCGCTTGATTACTTCCTGCCTATACGGAAGATCTTTTAAGGCCGTTTCGTTCAGGAGGGTATCCACCTTCGGTATCGTCCGCAATCCATCGTTCACGTCCATAACTTCCACTCACCACTTGAGGGCACGATAATTAGCATGCCCTGTTGGAGGGCGATCACATGGATCATCCCTACACCTTTCCATAATGGAGCCCATAAATTCATTTGTTTGGGCAGCCTCACAGCCGCCCAGTATTTTTCCTTTGTGCCTCTGTTCCTCTGTGCCTTATACGATCACATGAGGATAATACCCTGCGAGGTAACTCCGTTCCGCAATCTTCTCCCTGTTCGGCTCCTTGGAGACGAGCTCCTTGATTTTATCCATCTCCTCCCGAGCGGCCTTTTTCCCCGCCATGATGCAGACGTTCGACTGGCTGAATTGGTACCAGACATGCTCGAAAACCACCGGCTTGATCACAAGATCGGCCAGACCCGTTTCCATCATGTTCCAGCGATAGCCCCTGATGGCGGACGCCTGTTCGAGCATCTCGACGATATTGCCATAGCCACGGAGCTTGGCGTCCGTATCCACGGCAATAATCCGCTCCGCCCCAAGGATATGCGCTGCCATGACCGGGACGAGACTCACGATGCCGCCGTCCAAAAGCGACATCTGGTCGAGCCGGTACGGCTTGCAGATCCCGGGCAGTGCGCAGGAGGCATACATGGCATTCGGTATGTCGCCGCGCGTGAGGATGACCGCTCTGGCCGTCTCAATGTCCGTGGCCAGCGGCGCAAACGGGATCTCGCAATCCTCTAGATTGAACCGCCGCGAACGGAGCATTTTACTCCCGAGGATATCCCTATATGCCTTTTTAATGAAATCCGAGGAAAGAAAGCCATACTGCCATGAGATGTAGGCGAGCCCGAGGGAGAAAGCAATGCTTGTGCTAATCCTGGAGAGCCGGCCTGGCTCCCGAGACATGTAGCGCTCGAGGATCCTCACTACTGGATTTTTTGCGAATCGGAATGCGAAATCCCAGAGGAAATCTGCATCCTTCTTATAGGCGTATACGCCGCCCATGACCGAGCCAATACTGCTCCCAACGATGAGATCGGGGATGACGCCCGCACGCTCGAGCTCGATGAAGACCCCGACATGGGCCATGCATCTGACCCCGCCTCCCCCCAGCACGAGCGCTAGCCTGTACCCCATGCAGTTACGGTACGCAATATCCGCTTCCTCGTCAAGCTCCCTCTTTGCGCCCCTATTTCCCTCCAGCACAAAGGATGGGGGCTGTGTCCGCCGGTATTGCCGCCAGACCGGATTTGGCCTAGCAATATACCCAAATGACGTTTGGCTCTCTTTCCCTCAAGGGACGGGGCAAGCATGAGCATTGGATTTTCGCGGCGTTGACAGGATATGCGTTATACTATATGCAAGCAATAACTTGCATTTTTGCAATGACAGCGCCCTGTGCACCAGACTTTTCGAGGAGGCGAACATGGCAAAGATCAGGATGACGAAAAGAGATATCATTACCCTTGCAACCCTGTTCATCATGACCACCCTACTGTTTGCGGATCAGATGATCATGTCCGCCATCCTCCCCGAGCTTTCCAAGGAGTATGGCGCTAGCGTGACGACCCTCGGTCTCATCGGCAGTGCATTCACCCTCGTGGGAGCTGTCGTGAGCATCGTCTTCGGATACCTCTCCGACAAGGCCTCGCGCAAGCTCCTCCTCGTCTTCATCATCCTCCTGGGCGAGGTCCCCTGCATCCTGACCGGCGTCCCCTTCTTCACCCAGACCCTGACCGCATTCACCACCCTGCGCATCCTCTCCGGCATCGGCCTGGGCGGGGTTTATCCGCTGTCCTACTCGATCCTCTCAGACTATTTCAAGGAAGAGCACCGCGCCACCGCCTCCGCTTGGATCCTCGTGGCCTGGTCTGTGGGCGCCATGCTCGGTGTCATCCTGGCTGGCTACCTCACCAACATCTACGGCTGGCGGATATCCTTCATCCTCATCGGCGCGCCGAACGTGCCAATTGCCCTCTTCTTCGCACTCTACGCACGTGAGCCCGAGCGCGGCCGCACCGAGGACGCACTCGAAGACCTTATCCAGAAGGGTCTCGTCTATAAGCAGGTCATCCATCTCCGGGACTTCAAGATCATATTCTCCAACCGCACCAACCTTTATACCTTTCTCCAGGGGCTCCCTGGCACCGTGCCCTGGGGGATCCTCACTTACTGGATGATCACCTTCTTCCAGGAATACCGGCATATCTCCAAGGAGATGGCGACCACGATCTTCCTCGTGCTCGGCATTGGCTCTACCCTCGGGGGACTGGGCTTTGCTTACTACGGCGAGTGGCTCTACAAGAGGAACCCGAAGTACATGCCCATCATGTGCGGCCTGGGGGTGCTGGGAGGGATCATCCCAGCCATCATCCTCGTCAACATGCCGGTCACCAACATGACGGCCTACCTTATCCTGGGCTTCTTCGCCGGCTTCCTCGTCTCCGTCGCCTCGGCCAATGTCAAGGCCATCATCATGAATGTCAACCGCCCGGAGCACCGTGGAACGGTCTTTTCCGTGTTCAACATCACCGACAACATCGGCCAGGGACTAGGCCCCGCCATGGGAGGCCTGCTCGTCCCACTGGGCTATCTCTTCATGATGGACTTCGCCATCCTCTGGTGGGTGCCCTGCGGGCTCCTCTTCTTCATGGTCGCGAAATACATCAATAAGGACCGGGATGCCCTGCGCGAGCTGCTCAACCAGCGGGCCAGGGAGATGGCCGGCTCCACGACGTCACCGGATCCCTAATCCCCCTGACCCCCCCCCCCCCCCTTTCCAGGAGGCCAGGGAAGTGGGATTGAGCCGTTCCAGACAAAATGAAGGCGCGTGGCTAAATACT
>CAYGXB010000398.1:0-3024 GCA_964353605.1 uncultured Bacteriovoracaceae bacterium | reverse complement strand
ACAATGGCGTGGGCCTGCCCGCCGATCTGGACTGGAGAGCAACGCAATCGCTGGGATTGCAGTTGGTGGCGATGTTGGGGCAGCACCAGCTCAACGGCCAGATAGAACTGGATCGTTCGGACGGAACCACGTTTCGCCTGCGCTTTGCGCCCAAAGCGACAGCAAGATGAAGGCTGAAGGTCTGGCAAATCCTCCAACAGATGTATAATCCAGAACTATTAATAGTGATAATAATGGGCAATGACACCACTGACCGCACACAGGCCGAGGAGGCTTTGCGGATAGCCTTGCAAGCCGCGCAAGCCAGCAACGCCCAGTACGAGCAGGCAGTCTCGATGATATCCGATATCGTCTGGCGCTATGATTTCAATACCGAAGGAGAGCACATTGGCTCCTACATCTCGCCGGCGGCAGACAGGATGCTGGGCCTGCCTGTCGGCACCATCGGAAACAGCTTCGACAAATACTTTTCCTATGTTCATCCCGATGACCTGCCAACCGTGCAGGAGACACTTTTCGAAGTGATACGAACGCTTGGGATGGACAAAACCACAGAATACCGTCTGCGAAAGGCCGACGGCACCACGCTTTGGGTTCGTTCCAAGGGTTCGGCTTTTGGCCGATTCTCCGTCTTTGGCACCACGAGCGACATCACCGAGCGCAAGCGGGCGGAGGAAGCTCTACGAACCTCTGAGGAGAAATACCGCACGCTTGTGGAGAACGCTAACGAAGCCATCGTCGTTGCCCAAGACGGCATGCTAAAATTCGTCAATCGCATGACTGGTGAGATAACCGGCTATTCGGAGCAGGAACTCACTTCAAGACCTTTTCCCGAGATCGTCCACCCGGAAGACCGGGATATGGTGGTACAGCGCCATCTGAGCCGGTTCAAGGGCGATGTTTCTCAATCCAGATATTCGTTCAGGGTGACGACCAAAAATGGAAGTATCCGCTGGTTGGAGATCGACGCTGTCTTGATCGACTGGAACGGCAAACCGGCCACCTTGACCTTTCTCAGCGACATCACCGAACGCAAACGGACCGAGGCAGCGCTGCAGGAGAGCGAAGAGCGTTACCGCCTCCTGACAGAGACCACCCAGGATATGATCTACGTGATTAACCGCGACGACTGCGTCGAATACATCAACACTGCCGCTGCGCGGGCGTTTGGTGAACAGCCGCAAAACGTGATCGGCAAAGCGCGCGCCGACATCTTCCCGCCGGAGATTGCCGAAGGGCAGTGGCGCAGTCTGCAAAAGGTGTTTGAGAGCGACGAGCCATTTTTGACCGAGAGCCGCATCATTTTCTCTCACGTCGAGGGGTGGACCAGCGTGCAATTGGTTCCCTTCCGCCACGAGGGAGGAAAAGTGACGGCGGTGATGGGCGTCACGCGCGACATCACCGAGCGCAAGCGAGCTGAGGAGACGCTACGGGAGACGCGGGACTACCTGGAGAATCTCCTCACGTACGCCAATGCCCCGATTATCGTCTGGAACCCGGACTTCATCATCACCCGATTCAACCGCGCCTTCGAGAACCTGACCGGAGTGCCGGAGGCCGAGGCAGTCGGCCAGACGCTCTCGATCCTCTTCCCCGCGGAAAGTCGGGATGCCTCGATGGAGATGATCCGCCGGACCAGCGCCGGGGAACGCTGGGACGTGGTTGAGGTCCCGATCCTCCACCGGAAGACGGGATCGGTACGGACGGTGCTCTGGAACTCCGCCAACGTACTTGATCGGGACGGCTCCACAATCATAGCCACGATTGCGCAGGGACAGGACATCACCGAGCGCAAGCAGGCGGAGGAGAAATTGTCTTATTTCCAAAAGGCTGTGGAGCGCGCTACAGATGCAATTGGTATGTCTACGCCTGATGGAAGGCATTATTATCAGAACGATGCTTTTACTAAGTTGTTCGGATTATCTGTTGATGAAGTAGATGGTGATTCAGGGCCGCCGGCAACTGTCTACATTGATGAAAAAGTGGGACGGAAGGTTTTTGACACAATTATGAGGGGGGGCTCTTTTACAGGCGAAGTGAAAATGTTAGATAAAGGTAGAAACGAAAGGGATATTCTTCAACGGGCATATTCTATTATGAACCCATGTTCTCCAGATCCTCGACTAAACTACTCGTTTTTTGTGCTTAAATAACCACCTCTGGTTTTAATGCTATCGATTCTTTTTTCTAAAAACTTACATTTAAAAATTTTTTGTAGAACAGACTTTTTGACCAAAACTCATTTATACATGCTGTTACAAACCTAAAATTGAGGCCAGACCATGCACCTGCAATCACACCCACGAAAGAAGGGCGGCAAGACTTTCAATTACTATTCCATCGCAGAGTCCTATCGAGAGGATGGAAAGAATAAAAAGAGAGTACTATCTTATCTTGGATATCTTACACCGCTGCAGGCTCAACAGATACGCAATGCCCTAAAAGTTACTCAATCTACAGACACGTTTGTTGTATCCCTTGATGAATTGCTCTTCGAAGACCATTGGAGTTATCTTGATGTGGCTTTTCTGAACCATTTATGGGATAAGGAATGGGATCTATCGAGTATTTTCCCGCTACCTGAAGAGACCGGCAAAATCAGGAGGAAGGATATTTCCACGGCCGATGTAGCTAAAATTCTCACTATTTACAGATGCCTGGACCCTGGAAGTTACCTATCTGCAGTGGAATGGCTTGGAACAACTGCTTGTGACAGCATTATCGGGATAGATGGGCAGCATTTCAACGAATCCCGAATCTACCGAGAACTCACCGCGATAGAGCAGCAAAAGGATACAATTGAGCAGTGGCTTTACCAGAAACTGATGGACCGATCAGAGAAGAGCATGCGAATCATTTTTTTCGATCTCTCAGACTCATATTTTGAGGGGCATCAGTGTTCGCTTGCAAAACCTGGTCGAACCAAGGCCAATGGATTTAGGGATAAGCGGATCGTTCTTTCTCTGCTAGTCAACTCTGAAGGATATCCGTTTTCCTGGGACATCCTTGAGGATTACACATCCG
>CAYGXB010000397.1:0-3025 GCA_964353605.1 uncultured Bacteriovoracaceae bacterium | reverse complement strand
AGAAACGACGAGCACGAGCTTGTCCTTGAAGAGGAACGCACCGGTGGAAACCACCCGGAAGAGGAGCTGGTCCTTGGCAGAATAACTTTTCGGCATCTTGAAGATCAGGGCAATATGATCCGGTTCGAACTCGAGACGCGAAATCTCATCCGGGTCAAGGGCGGAATGCAAGGTATGTTCATCCACCTTGAGATCTTCAACGAGATAGCGCTTTTCATCCATATCAGGATTGATGAAAACCTGGACCGGGCAAGGATATTCCGTTGCCCCGGTAATCCTGCAATCACAGAGCTGAAATCCTCTCAGCATACCTTTCCACCTTTCTCAACCCTTTTCTGCATGATCGTCCAATTATCCCGGAAAGATAATACGAATCTTTTTGAGGATCCGGCACGATCATCCTCCCCTTGCCCGGGGCATGATGATCCTGGCCGGGGCAAGGTCAGCTACACGTACTACTATGCTCGTCACTATCCATGATTGTCCTTCCTAGCACAATGTCATACGGGAGTAAAGACCGTTAAAGCGATTGGGCTCAAGTCCACGAGATTGAGCTGCTCCTCGTCCTTTCTTCAGGAGTGGCCCAATCCTACGGACCATTAGCCCCCCTTGAGATCAAGGGGGGACGGGGGATTTGTGATTTTGAAACTGAGCATCACTGCGATGCATTCATTCCTTATTGCTATCCCTACCCTTTTCTTATGAGAACCAGCCGGGAAAAGCAGTCCCAACAACTGCTCCGAGCAGAAGGACAAGGCCCGGATGCCAGTTCCGCCGCGCAAGCAGATACAGGGCGATGATGCCCAGGACAATGCCTGCTGGGTGTTGTAACGTCATATGTCCCTTGCCCAGCATGATGATCACCATTACCACCAGGCCCGCTATGGCGGGGGTGATCCCGGAAAGGAAGTTCTGGACAAGACTGATCGTACGGAGACGTTCATAAGAACGGGAGAGGAAGAGCATGAGGATTACCGAGGGGATGAAGAGGGCGATGGTGGCGACTATGGCGCCTAAAATCCCACCGGCGCGATAACCGGCGAACGTGGCCAGGACCGCAACCGGCCCCGGAGTAAGCTGGCTGATGGCGACCCCACTCATGAATTCGGGGGCAGTGAGCCAGCCAAGATCGGTAACCAGGTTCTGGTATAAAACCGGTATGAGGGCATAGCCGCCCCCGAAGAAGACACACCCCATCTTAAAAAAAACCCACCCGATGGCAGAAAGACCGATGGGAATCATAAGGGATGGAGAGTGCGTGATAGTCGGGAGTTTTGGCCCTAACACCTGTGCCATGGGTACAATCACCCGCAAGGAATTACCAGGTCTGCTCCGTCTCTTCACGAGCGACTTGACGGCGATCCCTAAAAGACCTGCAGAGAGCATGATCCATACCGGACTTACGTGCAAGAGACTGAACATGCAGCTCAGTATGGCTATGCTTATGGGAAGAGGAGACAGAAGGGCTTTGTGTCCGATGGTCCATACTGTGACCAATATCAGGGCGATCACTACGGGAGCCAGACCGGCAAGCGTGCCCTGGAGGGCAGGGATCTCATGGAAGGTGAAATATATCCATGAAAGGGCGATCACCATCACCATCGGGGGAAGCATGATAGTCACGGCTGCGGTTAAGCCGCCTGCCATGCCTCTCATCCGGTAACCGACGAACACTGCGGTATTGACCACGAAGGCCCCCAGGAACTGGCTGAGCCCGATACCATGCAGGAACTGCTCTGGTGCGATATAGCCCTTCTTGCGGACGCATTCGGACTCGATGAGGGCGATCATCGCCATACCTCCCCCGAAACCGATGGCCCCGATCTTCAGGAATAAAAGCGCCAGGTCAAGGAGATTGGGAGGTTTCCGGAGGTTACCCCCTTCTCCCCGCGACTGGTCTGTTTTCCCGCTCATCTCTTATCCCCTATTGTTTCCTCTTTCATGCTCCATATTGTCGTAACATTAGAATATAAAGTTGAACAGGTAATCAACCGCGACAATTCCTCCCGTGACGACACCGACAAACACTACAATGAGCTGGAGCTTCAGGACTCAGCTCAGGATATTTATCTCCGGCAGCGCTAGCCCGATAACCGACATCATGAACGCCAGCACAATTCCCAGGGTTGCACCCTTCTCCAATAAAGCATGCACGCTATCATCAGCCTACAACATTCAACCAGGTTTGGGCGGCCATTTGTATGGGGTCCCAGGGGCTGCTGAGCGACGGTGTATAACTGAGATCCAAGTCGTTCAACTCCTCCATTTTCATCCGGTGAAACAGCGCCGTTGCATACACATCGATCCGTTTGGAGACTTCCGAGTTTCGATGCCCAAGAATCTGAGCCCCTAAAAGCAGGTGATTTTTTCGATCTCCAGTGATCCGAATCCGCATTTTCTTTGTGCCCGGATAATATGCTTTATGATCCCACGTTTCACATTGAACCGTCAGCGGATCAAACCCTGAGGCAACGGCCTCCTTGTCCCTGAGACCTGTCCGGGCGGCCACGAGATCGAAGATCTTGACCACCTGTGTCCCGAGCGAGCCGCTATACCAGGCTTTTCCTCCGGCCATGTTTTCACCCGCAACACGTCCTTGCTTATGGGCGGTTGTTCCGAGGGGAAGATATGCATATTTTTCCAAGATCCGATGCCAAGTTTCCGCGCAATCACCGGCGGCAAAGACATCGGGCAAATTGGTTTTCATTTCCCGGTTTACCTTTATGGCACCGTAGCTTCCGATTCCCACTCCCGCGATCTTGGCTAATTCAACGGAAGGACGACAACCGGCAGCCACCAGAACCATGTCCGTCTGTATATTCAAGTCCTCTGAGCCCTTGACAATTAACTGGTCATTTCTCAAGTCAATTGCTTTGACAGCCGTACCGGTAATCACGCGGACACCATGCTGTTCGAGTTCTTCTCTAATACACTGGCCCAGAGTTGTATCTACTGTTGTAAGGACCGATTCCGTATACTCAATCACGGTTACTTCAATGCCCCGATAGGTCAATGCATCGGCCAT
>CAYGXB010000396.1:0-3026 GCA_964353605.1 uncultured Bacteriovoracaceae bacterium | reverse complement strand
TTGTAGCATAAAGTGAACCAAACGAAGAACTCCGTCACCTATGCATAATATATTAAGACGCTATGTATAGTTATTCAGAAGAGGGGTTTGCTGCATCTGAAAGGCGAGTTGTCTGAAATCGAATTGATGATCAGAAAAATCTATGCGAATCCGAATTATGTGGTCTTTATTAACAGGCATTAGGCATTCGCATTAACTCCATGTGCCACGCCTCGGCGGGAGACCAGGTAAAGATGGCGCGTCCCTTTTTTATAAGCATGTCAAGCAGTAAATCTTTTTCCACAATGCCGCATGTATACACGGATATGTGCCTGCGGGCGCCCACAAGGGTTACGGATATTCACCTAGACAGTTTTGTCTTCGAGGTTGATATTGTACTTCCTGATCTTGTAGTGCATGACTCGGCGGGATATACCAAGGAGTTTGGCCGCATCCTTTTGAACCCAGTGGGCTTTCTGGAGGGCTTCGAGGAGCATGGATCTCTCCTGCTCTTCGATCTTGTTCAGGCCGTCATTCCCCGCGGCAACATAGGCGGTGGTTGTCTCACCCATGCCGGAGAGCAGGAGATCGTCAGTGGTGATCATGTCCCCCTTGCAGAGGACCACGGCCGACTCGATCATGTTCTTGAGCTCCCGCACATTGCCCGGCCAGTCGTAGTGGGTGAGCATGGAAAGTGCCTCCTTCGTGATGCCCGCGACCTTCTTCCCAGCCTTGTTCGAGAATTCCGTCAGGAAGATCTGCGTCAATCCCGGTATGTCTTCCACGCGCTCCCGCAGGGGCGGGAGGGAGATCGTGATCACCTTGAGGCGATAGTAGAGGTCCTCCCTGAATGCCCCCTCTTTCACCTTGGCCTGCAGGTCAGCATTGGTGGCCGCTATGACTCGGAGATCCACATGCCGCTGGGAGATATCGCCCACCCTGCGGAATTCGCCATTTTCGAGGACCCGCAGGAGTCGCGTCTGCATCTCCAGCGAGATGTTGCCGATCTCGTCCATGAAGAGCGTGCCGGCATCCGCCTCCTCGATGATCCCCAGCTTGTCCTTGGCCGCCCCTGTGAAGGCGCCCTTCACGTAGCCGAAGAGCTCGGACTCGATCAAGGAGGCCGGTGTGGCCCCGCAATCCATGACCACGAAACTATTATTTTTACGCTTACTCTCATAGTGGAGCATACGGGCAATGAGTTCCTTGCCCGTCCCTGATTCTCCGAGGATCAGGACCGTCGCATCGGAGGCGCTCACCTGCCTGGCCAGGGAAAGGACCTTCTTCATGCCAGGGCTCATGGCGTATATCCTATTTTCAATGCTTTCCTCCACCTCCTTCTCGAGTTGCCGCACTCGCTGTCGCAGGGTCCTCTTCTCTATGGCCCGTTCGATCTTTGCCACGAGCTCGATGGGTTCGAACGGCTTCAGAATGTAGTCATACGCACCGGCCTTCATCGCTTCTACTGCTCCAGCTATCGATCCGAAGGCGGTGAAGATGATGACCTCGATATCCGGGTCTATCTTTTGGGCCTCCTTGAGGACGGAGATGCCATCCTTTTCGGGCATCTTGAGATCGGTTAAGAAGACGCTGAAATCCCCATGCCGCAATGCATCGAGGGCTTGGTCAGGCTTGGTGTACCCCTGGACAAAAAATTCTAGGGCCTCAAGCCGGGTGAGGATCACTTCCACGATATTCGGCTCATCATCGAGCACGAGGATGTTCGGTTTCATTTGCGGATTCCCCGTCTCTTCTCCGTCAGGGTATAGATCTCCTCCAATTTCTTAAGCTTGAATGCAAGATCGTCTCGTTCCTTGGTGATTCCTGCAATGATTTCATCTTTCTCCTGGATGATCATTTCCTTCTCTTTGGCGATATCATCCTTTTCCTTTAGGCACTTTTCATACCGCTGGCGCATTTGATCCAGTTCTTTCTGCTTCGCGTCCAGTTTCTCGACAAGCGTGAGCATATACCCGGCCTCAACCTTGAGGTCTCGTGCAGTATAGGGGTCCTTCTGTATACTCCTCAGGACCGCCTTGACATCGGGATAGGAAAAATCGCCTTTTATCAGGGTGTTCATCGCAAGCGCAAGTTTCTTCCGGGCCATGACATCCGGAGTGTACAATGCCTTGTTGAACTGTGCCTCCCCCTTGAGCGGCTTACCGGTGGAGACGTTGTCCTCGGCCTCCCGCAACGGGCCGGTGAGCAAACCGCCACAGCCACTCAGCAGGGAAATACTAAGTAACAACAGGCAGACTAAAGGAGAAAACGCTGCCCTTACCAACCGTGCTTTGTGCATGAATTGTTCCCCCATGAGCCTCGACGATACTTTTTGCTATTGCGAGCCCAAGACCAATGCCGCTATGCCCCCTCGTGGTCTTGGACTGGTAAAACTTTTCAAATATGAGGGGGATATCTTCCTCAGGTATTCCTTTCCCGTGATCTTCTATCTCAACCACAATCCTGCCATTGTTCTGAGTGAGCCGTAATGCGATAAATCCCCCTTCGTTGGAGTACTTGATGGCATTATGAGTGAGATTTGTCAACACCTGTAAGATCTTATTTTTGTCTACCCTGACGCTACAGGGGCCCTCGCAGTATCCTACATTCAGCCGTACTCCCTTATTATCTGCATAGGGTTTTATCTCAGAGATGAATACTGATATGATCTTGTTCATATCGTGGGATTCCATATTGAGCTGGAGAGTGCCACTTTCGAGCCTGGACATATCGAGAAGCTCGTTAGTGATCTGGAGGAGCCGGTTGATCCCCTGATCCATGATGGTGATGAGACGCTTCTGTTTTCCCTGGAGCTCCCCGCCTATCCCCTCCAGAAGAAGATTTGCCGCTTCTTTCATGGAGGTCAACGGGGTCTTTAGTTCGTGGGACACGATGGATATGAACTCGGATTTCATGTCATCCAGCTCCTTGAGGCGGGAGGCCATGGTATTGAACGATTCGGCCAGCATACCGAGTTCGTCCTTCGAGTCAATGGGAATCTTGTAGGAGAAGTCTCCTTCGGCAATGTGTTTGATCCCGCGCTTGAT
>CAYGXB010000395.1:0-3047 GCA_964353605.1 uncultured Bacteriovoracaceae bacterium | reverse complement strand
CTTGCGAGGATGATGGCCCGTGCAAGGGCTGATGACTCGGAGAGTGGATTCGATGCACGGGACCGGAGGGAGATTGCCTACGGCACGGCTATCCCTATCGCCCTGGCGGACGCCTATGTCCTCAATACGGGCACGATCGCTGACGCCATACGGCAGCTCGATGAAATCCTCTCAAGCATTGCATAGGAAACAACAAGGCGACAGCACCACCCAGACATGTTTACCTGTTCATAGGTTTGTGACGGCAGGCATACTTTTCATGAGGTAGACGGGGGGAGGGAAAGACCTGATTCATGGGGACCCCATCCACTAGATACCAAGGACCTCGCAAAATATGGCAGAGGAAAAAAAGGGCTATGTGTATAATTTCTAGATCACTTATAGGAATCGATACTATGACTGTCTGAATGGCTTGTAGTGATATCCCGATGAAATATTCAATAAAGACAGACTACAGATTATCTCAAGGGATCTGTACTGTTATGCAAGAGCAATTTCTAGAAATATCATGGCAATAACTTCAACTCATGATGATGCAGCCACCACTATCCGTCTTTTTTAGAGACCATAATTTTTCAGGGCACAATGGATCTCTCATACATGACTGAAATATGCACCAAAAGAGATATGGCGTACGATAACCGTGCATGCCCGCACAACCGATTGTCTCGGTCATGAACTGAGCCACCGGCTCTACAAAGGCAATAACTTAATTGCTGATGGGTGTCCACAAGATTCCCAGGGGACAATCACGCGGACCTCCACCCGGGAAGTCGTGGCGGCGATATCCGGTCAGGGCGGCGGCGAATTTTCGGTGTTCCGCAATTTCGGGACGGACGCCCCGGAAGGCTAGCTCCAGAAGTTCAAGGACACCTTCCGGAGCCCGTTGCCCTAAGGATCGGCGGGTTTCCAAGCGGCATGCGGCAGAGAAGCGCACCATCGCCTCTCTGCCGCGCTTGAGGCGCAACGGGTAAAGCCTTGGGTGTGATCTTTTCGGACATACTGAGGGACGCCTGAATGGAGAAGGGCCAGTGGCTAGCGCAGAAGGTAAACGAGGCAATGTCAAGAATCAAGACCTGACACCATATGTTCTTTGCAGCGGGGATTGGAATGGGATTGACATGCAAGCCCCTTTCTCC
Organism: uncultured Bacteriovoracaceae bacterium; assembly: GCA_964353605.1. Lineage (GTDB taxonomy): Bacteria > Desulfobacterota > Desulfomonilia > UBA1062 > UBA1062 > CAYGXB01. The sequence goes on along the minus strand of CAYGXB010000395.1, from coordinate 1,908 downwards.
TATTGTACGGTTGGAACAATGATCTCTGTGAGGAGGGCCCATGAAAAAGATCACGCGGAGGGATTTCATCAACCTGTCAGCAGCCACGATAGGGACGGCAATAGTAAGTGGGGCAAATCCTGCGGTAGGAGCGCCAAGCCCTACGAGTCCGATCGGGGATGGTAATCAAATCAAGGAAGGTCCGCGATCTATCCCCGTGATGGCGCATTGTGATGTTCTGGTGGTGGGAAGCGGCCCGGCCGGTCTGTCAGCAGCGCTGGCTGCGGCCAAAGAAGGCGCACATACCATCCTTGTCGAGCGGTATGGCTTTTTCGGCGGAGTCATAACCCAGGTGAACATGGGTTCCTTTGCCTGGTACCGGTATGCGCACACGGTCGACGCCGGGGGGATCATGAAGGAATTCGAAAGCCGGGCCAAAGAAATGGGGGCCAGTGTCGATCCGTTTGCCTATCTGAAGAAGATCCCCTTTGCGACTGGAGTCCTCGAGAAAGAAGGACTGCTGGTCAACGGTGTGCCGACCTATGAAGAACTGGATACCGAGATGTTTAAACATGTAGCTGACACATTGCTGCTGGAAGCGGGTATTGTCCCTATCCTCCATTGTTTTGCCGTGGGAGCGGTCATGGATGGCAATGTCATTAAGGGCGTCATTACAGAAAGCAAGTCCGGCCGGCAGGCGATCCTGGCCAAGCGTGTCATCGACGCCACGGGTGATGCCGATATCGCCAATTTTGCCGGTGCGCCTTTCCGCAAGAGCCCGAAGGATGAGCTCATGGAGGTCACCACGAATTTCAGCTGCACCGACGTCAATCTGCGCTCATTAATGATAGATTCCCTTCTTCATACCGGCAAGATGAAGGATTGGGCGTATGAGACCTCGGGCAAGGAAGATGAGATGGCCAGCACCGCTCTGGTTGAGCCTTTCAAGAAGGCAAAGCAGGCCGGTGAGATACCCCAGGACTGGTTTGTAGAATCCTATTGGAGCGTCATGCGGCCGAGCGCTGAGATCCAGTCAATGGATGCCGTGCACATCAGAGGTGTAGACGTTACCGATGTATGGGATCTGACCAGGGCGGAAATGGAAGGCAGAAGGCGTTCCATCAAGGCGATGGAGGCCCTGCGGAAATATCAGCCGGGTTTTAAAAAGGCCCGGATCAGAAACTTCTGTACATCGCTTGGAGCCAGGGAGTCGAGGAAGATCATAGGGGCCTGCACCATCACGGAGCACGATATAAAGAACCAGGCGCGTTTCGACGATTCCATCGGTATCTGTCCCGAGTTCATCGACGGGTACAACATACTGTATATGCCTACTACCGGAAGGTATTTCCAGGTGCCGTACGGTATCATTCTGCCGCAGGGGGTTGAGAACCTGCTGGTTGCAGGCCGATGTGTCGCAGGAGATAAGATTTCGCATGCCGCCACGCGCCAGATGGCCTGCTGCATGGTCACCGGGCAGGGGGCAGGGGTGGCTGCGGCCGTATCCCTCAAGGACAAGGTGACCTGCAGGCAAGTCACCATTGCCGAGGTCCAGGACCACCTCAAGAAGCAAGGCGTGAGGATAGCATAACGGTAAGAGGGGCCTGCACGGAAGAAAAGAGAGCCTGGCAGAGCCAGGGGTCAGGCAGAGCATGGGGTCAAGAATATGGCAAGAACATGGGGCAAGGAGTCAATTAAATATTGTTTTATCTAAGGGGTTTAACCATCCCCGCTGGGGACACTAATCCAGCATAAATTTTCCCTTCTCGATTATCTTCCTGCCGTCTATCTCGAGGGTCATGCCTCCGCTAACCGCGTCGTGATGGATGTTGCTGTACACAGGGAGCAGAGGGACGTTCTTCACATTATTAAATTTGCAACCATTCTCCTTTTCAATATTAATAATGTGATGAACGTCCCCACCTCCAC
>CAYGXB010000394.1:0-3049 GCA_964353605.1 uncultured Bacteriovoracaceae bacterium | reverse complement strand
TCAAGATATACTAGCTGGGCAAAGGCTTTATTCCCCTTGCATAAATACGATGGGCAGGCGTGGAAGCATAGCATGGTGTGCACTGCGACTTCGGCGCGAGGCTTCACGCAGTGAAGATCGCGTTGAAGTGACCCACCCTCCCCACGCCGATGGTCCTTGGCAAGTTTTGCCTTTCTGCCCCGAAAACCTTCACCCCCCTTGAGACCAAGGGGGGTCGGGGGGATTGAGCTTTTGAAGCGGACTAAATCCTCTGCGAGGGTTGAGCATCCGTGCGGCTGGCAGCCTGCATTTTGAGCTCAGCCAGCTTTTGGTCTTTCTCCGCCCACAATTTATTGACCCACTCCTGGAACCGCGCGCGGAATTCCGGATCTTCGGTGTAATCGCCGATCAGCTCTTGCTTAAGCGGCAGAACCTCCACCCGGACGATGATCTCCTTGACCCGGCCGCACAAGAAATCCCAGAAGCTCTTGTCCCCCTGTGGATAGGCGATGGTCACGTTCAGGATGGAGTTGATGCAGCTCCCCATGGCGGACAGGACAAAGGCCGTACCGCCCGCCTTCGGCTTGAGGAGATTGGCGAAAGGTGATTGCTGTTTATCGTGCCTTTCCGTTGTGAAACGTGTGCCTTCGACGAAGTTCATCACCGCTATCGGCATGGTCTTGAACTTCTCACAGGCCTTGCGTGTTGTCTCCATGTCTTTGCCTTTCAGGTGCGGATGCTTTTGCAGGAAGGCATCGGAGTACCGCTTCATAAAGGGAAAGTCGAGCGCCCACCAGGCAAGACCGAGGATCGGCACCCAGATGAGCTCTTTCTTGAGAAAGAACTTCAAAAAGGGGATCTTGCGGTGAAAGATCTTCTGCAAGACAAGGATGTCCACCCATGTTTGGTGATTGGATATCACCAGGTACCAATCATCCTGCTTGAGTCCTTCCACGCCCTGGACATCCCATCGAATCGACCTTTTCAGCCCTGCGTTCCAGTTGTTCACGGCGATCCAATAGCAGGCAATCTCTTTCAACAGCCTGGTACACAGCCTGCGCCAGGTCTTGTTGGGAATGATGAACTTTAGGAATGCAATCGTAAATAATGGGAAGTTCCAGAATATGGTATTCAAGATATACAGCAAGAACGAAAATCCACCGACGACCTTTTCATTCCATTTTTCCATGTGGCAAGCTCCCTTCAAGTGTACGAAAAGACCTCTCGAAAGGTGATAGAGGAGCAGGGCAAAAAAGTAAAGTGTGTCTACGTGAGTTTACAATATTTTTACGATATGCGTCCCCTCCCTCGTTTTTTTGATAAGCCGCAAGGTTGGGAAGATAGCGCCCCAGCCCGAAGGTCGCTCTGATCCACCGCAAGCGGACGTGGGAGAAGCGGGGGGATTGGGCTTTTGTCTAAAGTTTTAGAGGAAAGTGTGTGATTATATTGCTTGACTTTTGCCCAAGAGGCGGCTAATGCGTTGCGCACGAGTAATATATTGATTGCAGCGGATGAAGATTTTTATTCAGATAATACACGCGGAATCCGATTAGAAAATCAACCACATGCCCAGTATATTCTTAGTCTAGCAGATTGGTTAAGGAGACAACATGGATTTCAATGAACTGAGCCTGCACGAGGATCTCCGAAAGGGGATCGCGGATGTCGGGTTCACCCAATGCACAGCGGTACAGGATCATACATTTTTACAGACGCTGCAGGGCAGGGACGTATGTGTCCAGTCGCAGACAGGGACAGGCAAGACAGCGGCCTTCCTCATCACGATCTTCCAGCGCCTACTCACCGTGGGAAGCCTGAAGGGGAAGCAATCCTTGATCATAGCCCCCACCCGAGAGCTCGCGGTCCAAATAGAGATGGAGGCCAAGGCGCTCGGCCGCTATCTTGATTTCACCATCGGAAGTTTCTACGGTGGCGTTGGCTATGCCATCCAGGAAAAGCTCCTCAAGGACGGGGTCGACATCATGACCGGCACCCCGGGCAGGCTCCTGGATTATCTCCACTCGAAGAAACTCAGCTTCAAGGAGATGGGGATACTTGTCATCGACGAGGCGGACCGCCTCTTCGATATGGGGTTCCTGCCTGACCTCCGCAAGATGCTCAAGAAAATGCCGGACTGTTCCCAGAGACAGACCATGCTCTTCAGCGCCACTTTGCCCTCGCTGGTCAGGAACATCGCCTCGGAATACATGCAAGACCCGGTCGAGATCGTGGTCACGCCTGAACAGGTGACCGTGGATACGGTCACCCAGGAGCTCTACCATGTGGGCAGGGATGAGAAGATCAGTCTCCTCCTGGGGATATTAAAGAAGGAGAAGCCGCGGAACAGCCTGATCTTCACGAACATGAAATGCACCGCCGTCGAAGTCGCCCGGCGCCTCGAGCGCAATGGTTTCAAGTGCACGTACATCATCGGCGACCTTCCCCAAAACCAACGGCTCAAGATCATCGACGGCCTCAAGACCGGCAAGATCCAGTGTTTGGTGGCGACGAACGTTGCCGCACGCGGCCTGCATGTCGATGATCTCGAACTGGTCGTGAACTACGACCTCCCCGAAGACTGCGAGGACTATGTCCATCGCATTGGCCGCACCGCACGCGTGGGCAAACCCGGGAAGGCGATATCGCTGGCCTGCGAGACATATGTCCAAGGCCTGGAGGCCATCGAGTCCTTCACCAACATGAAGATCCCGGTGATCTGGCCCGACGATGATCTTTTCGCAGAGGACAAAACCGCGGGCTTGAAATTTCACGCGCCGAGGGACGGCAGGGGAAAAGCCAAAGCCCGCTCCCGAAGGACCCCCAAGGAACACAATCCTTCCCGCCGGAAACGGCCGGAGAAAAAGGAGCCCCAGGCTTTACGCAAACCCGAAACAAAGTCCGCCAGTCCTCAGAGACGTCCAACCACACCCAAAGATCGGCTGGAATATTACAAGCAGAAATATGGCGATAATTTCAAGTCCCCCGCTCCTGGCACCCCCTGACATTGTATAAAAAATGGTTCTTCACACGGAAGCGTACTTTTCGCTCATGATGTACATGTACCCCTCGC
>CAYGXB010000393.1:0-3052 GCA_964353605.1 uncultured Bacteriovoracaceae bacterium | reverse complement strand
AATCTGATCCCATGGAACTACATTGTTTCCCTTTGCAATTTTTGGCGCACTCATCAATCCGGTGGCCAATAAGGCGCCAAAGGTAGAGCCAGAGACTTTTGTAAAAGCCTGGGCACATGCCAAGAAAGCCATACCTACATCGCCAGGTAACTCTTCGATTATTTTTTCCACACTCCGAAGCCCTCTTATGAGACTCACCCCGAGATCGCCATCTCCCAATATCCCATCGAGATGATTCAATTCATCAGAACAGGTTTCTATCTTGCTTATGATCCGGCCGAGTCCTTTTTGGATATCGCTTGTTGTAAATCCATCACTCATGACTGCACACTCCAATAGGCGCATTCGCACGGCGCCTTCAGTAAAGCTTCCAACTCGTCATCCAGTTTCAGTAGGGTAATGGACATACCCGTCATCTCCATGGACGTGGCATATCTCCCCACCAGTGGATTGACGATAGTAATTCCCATGTCCTTCATCCTTCGCGCCAAATATCTATATATAATGTACAATTCTTCGGGAGGAGTCGCGCTCAAGCTATTACACAGAACTGAAACACGGTCTCCGGATTCGCAGGGCATGTCTTTCAGGAGAATCGAGAGCATTTCCTCGGCGATCTCATCCGCTTTTTTTAATTTGGTGCGCCTCACTCCGGGTTCTCCGTGGATACCCATGCCGATCTCCATCTCATCATCATTGAGAGTAAATGTGGGTTTGCCTGCCGCAGGTACAATGCAAGGTGTAAGGGCCACGCCAATAGTACGACAATTGTCCACCACTTTTTGAGCCGTCAAAACCGTATCTTCTAAACTCGCGCCTTGTGACGCTTTGGCACCGGCTATTTTATACGCATACGCGATGCCGGCGATACCGCGACGTCTTGATATTTCTTCTGGACTGGCGCTGGCCACATCGTCTGTGACTCGTACGGCTTTGGTCTGAATGTCTTCCATTTCAAGAAGTTCGGACGCCATGTCAAAATTCATTCTGTCCCCGCCGTAGTTCCCATAGAGCAACAATACGCCTTTGCCGCTATTTGCTCTCCGTATGGCTTCAACAATCTGATCAACGTTGGGCGCTGAAAATACATCGCCGATCGCGCAGGCATCCAGTAAACCTTTGCCGACATACCCGGCGAATACAGGAAGGTGACCCGATCCGCCCCCAGATACAATGCCGACTTTTCCTTTAATAGGCGCCTTGGGGTAGGCGATAACACGACCCTCTGTGCCTATCTGCTGATAATACTCGGGGTGGGCGCTGCACATCCCCTCCAACATTTCATCCACATATTTATATGGGTCGTTTAATATTTTTTTCATTATTCCACCCCCTGTAATTTCTCTTGCCGATTCCCTTGGTAAAGATTAAAAGCATCAACTTTTAACCAGGAAAACTAATAATAGCTGTAGTCCAATCCAAAACCTTTGCCTAGGTTCACAAACGCCGAAAATATATCCACCCACGACGGTCATGTCAAATAGTTTGTGTCAGAGATGAGCAAGGGGGTATGTGGGCCTTGTTTGTAGTTTTCGTAAGTGAATATGGCATAGAGAATTCTTTCCATGCTTGTTTTATCTGAGAAGACGCCCATGGGTCTTGTGCGTCTTCTTACTTCGACGAATTTTCTTTCTATGGCATTGGTTGTCCTTATGTGGTTCCAGATGCTGGGATCTTGGACATTGAAGAAGGCGAGCAGATCTTCCTCATCCTTGAGCAGACAGTTGACAGCATTGGGATAGTTTTTTTTCCATTTAAGGCTGAACCGTTTAATGGCTGTCATGGCTTCCCTTATACCTGATGCATTGAGAGATCTTATGTAGATCTGACTTTACGGTTTCAATGTCCTTTTTGCGGACATAATTGGTTATGTTCCTTGTCTGGGCCCAGCAGCGCTGTGTTGGGATTGAAGGGTAGACCAGGGACAGTGCCGAGATAAGCCCTTTTCCTCCATCTGTTACTATCATCTCGAGTTCTTTTCCCGTAAGCCCTCTAAGGTAAAGATCGGTCAGGAACTTTTCCCATGCCTCACGTGATTCACCGGAAACAATGGAAAAGTCTATCACTTCTTTTTTCCCTTCAAAGGTGATACCAAGAACAACAAGTACAACCTTCTTTGCTGATCCTCCACCGGTCTTACGCTTAAGAACAACTCCATCAAAGAGCAAAAAGCGGTAGTTCTTTCTAATATGCCTTCTATGGAATGCAGCCACAGATGCATCAAGGCTTCCGGCTATCCTGCTCACAGTTCCCGCACTGATCCTCTCACCAAGAACAGGCAGTAAAGCATGGGATATCTTTCTTGTAGATAGCCCAAGTACAAAGCACGCCAGTATCATCCTGTCTACCTGCTGCACCCTTCTCGCATATACCCTCACAATACCCACCGCACTCATCCTCCGTGTCCTGGGGACACTGAGCTCAATGTCCCCAAGCTCGGTGAGCAAATGCCGTATATAATACCCATTCCGCCTGTCAGACTCCCCGAGACTCTCCATCTCTTCAAGATGAGCACTAACCCGATCCTCCATCCTCCCATGCAATATCTCCCTCAACGCCTCCCTGGCAGATCCACGGTAATCACCCTCACCATCCAGATCAAATCCCTTGATTAACTCATATGCCTGTGGCAAACTCCTAATCACTAAACGTTGTTTCACGGGGTACCTCATCCTCAGATAATTTTTTATCTCTCACAAGGCGGTGGTACCCCCTTACCAACCCCTGACACAAGTTCTGTTACATCACCTTTACAAAGACCATGCTTGACAGTTTATGCATACTACTGTTTTGTAGTTTAGACCAATATAAATAATGGAACCAACCAATTTATTATAAAAAAGAAGGCAGGCAAGATGGCATACAAACCACTTGAACTTCTTAGTTTTGACAATAGCCTTTTAAAGCTGGCGCATTTCAGCTCACGGTTTTCCATTTTTCAATACTGGGCCATGAAGGCGCTAAGACCCTTATATGTGAATCGGGAAACAGCATTAAACCGCAAGCTTAGATGGGCAATGCTTACCCTTGGTGCAGGCCTGCTCCCGCCTGA
>CAYGXB010000392.1:0-3052 GCA_964353605.1 uncultured Bacteriovoracaceae bacterium | reverse complement strand
CGGAGGCGTTTAGGGGTGCTGGCCCATATGCTCCGTCAATTTATCCGACTTCGTCTCTAAACAAAACATACAACGAAGTCCCCTTAATATAAAAATCCACGCCTATTCGGCTATCCTCCATGTTAATACAGGTTGAAAAGAGCCAAATTAAAGAGAGGCTATGGTCAAACTATAGCCTCTGGAATTTTGCTATGCGCTAACCTATCACTCCCCCCATCCTGAATATGGGGAGGTACATGGCAATGACCACCCCGCCTATGATGGCCCCGAGGAAGACCATGAGCATTGGTTCCAGGGCGGAGGTCAAGGCCTCGACGGCGGTGTCCACCTCTACGTCGTAGAAGTCGGCGATCTTGGAAAGCATGTTGTCCAGTGCGCCTGTTGCCTCACCCACCGAGACCATCTGGACCACCATGTTGGGGAACAGACCGGTGGCAGCCAAGGGTTCAGCCATGGGTTTGCCTTCGCTGATGGCGGTTCGCACGGCCTTGATCCCGCTTTCAATGAGCATGTTGCCGGAGGTGCGGGAAGTGATCTCCAAGCCGTCCATGATGGGGACACCGGAGGAGATCATGGTGGCGAGCGTCCTCGAGAACTTCGCCACGGCGACCTTGCGTATCAATGAGCCGAAGACCGGGATTTTCAAGGCGAAAGCGTCCATATGGTATTTCATATTCGGCTGCTTCTTGGCATACTGATACCCGACAATGAGCGCGACAATGGCTCCCGCCATGAGGTACCAGTAGTTCCTGAAGGCGTTGCTCATACTCACGACGAACTGGGTCGGGGCGGGCAGTGTTCCCCCGAACTGTGTGAACATATCCTGGAAGGTCGGGATAACGAATATCATGAGCACGGCCACCACGCCGAAGGCGACGCAGAGGACGATGATCGGGTAGGTCATGGCGCCTTTGATCTTGCCCTTGAGGGCCTCGGCCTTTTCCATGTATTGTGCCAGCCGGTTGAGGATGGTATCCAGTACACCGCCGATTTCGCCTGCCGCCACGAGGTTTACATAGAGGTCATCGAACACGGATGGAAACTTCTTCAATGCATCGGCAAAGGTGGAACCGGACTCGACGTCCTGTTTGATCATCGCGAGAATCCGCTTGAAGGCTTGTTTTTCCTGCTGACTGGATAGGATGTCAAGGCATTGCACCAGGGGCAGGCCTGCATTGATCATGGTGGCAAACTGCCGGGTGAAGACCACGATATCCTTTGTCTTCACCCCCCGCTTGAGCAGGGTCAGCTCTTTCGGCTTTGCCTTGAGCTTGGTAGGAGCGATGCGCTGTCGCCTCAGAATCATATTGGCAGCGGTCCTTGTTTCCGCCTCGATCTCGCCTTTCTTTACGCTTCCATCCGTAAATTTGCCTTCCCATACGAATACAGGCATAGATTATCTCCTCTCACTCGTGGTAGGTCCTCGCTGTGTGCTCGGCGAGGCTATCATCTGTCGCAGCTCATCGGGATCGAGGGACCAGCCGAGAGCATCTTCCAGGGTTATCATCTTCTTCATGAACAGGCTTAAAAGGGACTGGTTCATGGTCTGCATGCCGTGTTTGGACTGGCCGACCTGCATCTGTGAATAGATCTGGTGGATCTTGTCCTCCCGGATAAGGTTCCGGATGGCGGGACTGGATATCATGACCTCGGAGGCCAGCACCCGCCCTTTTCCGTCGGAGCGCGGGAGGAGTTGCTGGGCAATGACCGCTTCGATGACGAAAGCGAGCTGGGCCCTCACCTGTGATTGTTGGTGGGCGGGGAATGCATCGATGATGCGGTTAACGGTCTGGACGGCCGAGTTTGTATGGAGGGTGGCGAAAACCAGGTGCCCCGTCTCAGCGATGGTGAGCGCGGCCTGCATGGTTTCCAGATCGCGCATCTCGCCGATGAATACGATATCCGGATCCTGCCGCAGAATATATTTCAGGGCATTCAAAAAGTTTTTCGTGTCCGCGCCGATCTCGCGCTGGTTTACGATGCAGCCCTTGTGCTTGTGGACGAACTCGATGGGGTCCTCAATAGTGACGATATGCCCGTGGCGTTCCTTGTTGATCTTGTCCAGGAAGGCTGCCAGTGTAGTGGATTTACCGCAGCCCGTCGGTCCAGTTACGAGGACCAACCCCCTGGGAAAGGCGGTAAGCTTACCCACGATGTTAGGAAGCCCGAGGGCCTCAAGGGAGAATATCTCATAGGGTATCATCCGGAATACCCCGGCCGGGGCTCCTCTCTGCACGAAGACATTGCCCCTGAAGCGCGCGATTCCCTTGATGCCGAATGAGAAGTCGAGCTCCATCTCTTCCTCGAATTTGTGCTTCTGTGCCTCGGTGAGCAGTGAATACAGGAGCTGCCGGGTATCCGGAGGGTTGAGTATCGGTTCATCCAGGGGGCACAGTTCCCCCCGCACCCGTATCTGGGGTGGGGACCCGGTAGTAATATGCAGGTCTGACGCCCCTTTTTCCACCATCTTCTTCAACATATCGTAGATATTCAGTTCCATGCTTACCTCCAGATTAGTCGGCCATGGTCGTTCGCAAGACCTCGGGTATCGAAGTGACGCCTTGGGCCACTTTGGTGAGCCCGCTCTGACGCAAGGTCTTCATCCCTTGATTGATGGCTTCTTTCTTGATCTCGCTGCCCGATGCTCCCATGAGGATGATCTCACGGATAGGGTCATTTACAGGCATGACCTCATACAGCGCGATCCTACCTTTGAAACCGGTATTATTGCATGCCGGGCACCCTCTACCTCGGCAGCAGACCACATTCTTTGCCTCCTCCGGGTCCATACCCATCTGAATGAGGGTTTCCTTGGATACATCGTCCTGGTCTTTGCACTGCGGGCAGATCTTCCTGGCAAGCCTCTGGGCCACGATGAGGTTCACCGACGATGCGACGAGGAACGGCTCGATGCCCATATTCAAGAGCCTGTTGATGGTAGAGGGGGCATCATTGGTATGGAGGGTGGAGAGCACGAGGTGGCCTGTCAAGGCGGCCTTAATGGCGATCTCGGCTGTCTCGAAGTCACGAACCTCACCAACCAGGATGATAT
>CAYGXB010000391.1:0-3073 GCA_964353605.1 uncultured Bacteriovoracaceae bacterium | reverse complement strand
GACGATAGGCAGGGCCGTCACTACGCTGCTGAGCAGCAGGATGGGCTCGGTCGGCCTGCAGACTGACCCGTACCGCATAATGCTCAAGCTCCAGGCGCCACGCTTCAGGGACGCTGCCGACACCTTCCGCTTCCTCGAGGCAGATAGCCTGGAGGGCATGCTCGACCTGGCGATGTCCCGCACCGAGCTCTTCACCTGGAGGTTCATCCACGTCGCCAAGAGGTTCGGGATAATCTCGAGGGATGCGGACTTCGGGAAGGGCTACATGGGCAAGGTCGTCGACGCCTACCTCGGATCCCCTGCCTACCACGAAGCCCTGCACGAGATAAAGAAGGAGAAGCTCGACATCCCGAAAGCTGCAGAGCTCATGAAGGCCGTCCAGTCGGGGTCCTTCAAGCTTTCAGTCAGGGAGGGCCTGTCGCCCCTTTCGGAGATGGGCCTGCAGAGGAAGTTCGAGATCGTGGCGCCCGAAAAGCCGGAGAACGAGATACTGGAGGCTTTCAGGAACAGGATACTCGAGACGAAGCTGAGGCTCGTCTGCGCGAGCTGCGGGAACTGGGCCATAACCGCCCGGGTGAAGGACGACCCCGCGCTCCGGTGCCCGAAGTGCGGCGACCGCCTCATCGGCGTGACCTACCGCTGGGACCTGGAGATCGAGAAGACGCTGAAGAGGCACCTGGCCGGGAAGGAAGTCAAGCCTGAGGAAGCGAAGGAGATCGACGACCTCGTGAACACGGCGACCATGGTCATGAACTACGGCCACCCGGCGCTGAAGGCCCTGGCCGGCCGCGGGGTCGGCTGGACGACCGCGAAGAGGATACTCGCGGCGGCGAAGGACGAGGAAGAGCTGCTGAGGATGACCCTGGAGGCCGAGAGGAACTACGCGAAGACCAACAGGTTCTGGAAGGACTGAAGCGGAGCCGGTTGCCATCGTCCGGAAGGGGGCCAAAGGATGCAAACCCGCCTTAATTGGCATGATTTTGGAACCTGATTCCATTTTATGAAAATTTTAATAAAATAATTTCCACAAGTGGGAAACATTGTAGAAAGGTTTTTAAAGCGTTTTCCGAAACTTCTATTCATGCAGACAGTTGATGCCATACGACTGATGCAAGAATATAAGGAAAAGCTCGAAGTTGAAGAGGTCTCGGAGACCTCACTCAGAAGGTTCAGGCTCGGAGCCTGAACCGAGATTCCCGGCCGCTGATTCGGGCTTCTTCCCTATATGATATTTCTACGCATTTGCGACAGTAGCTTCTAGCGTTTCAATATTTCAAATCGGACCCGTAGTGAAGACATCATCATTTCGGCCTTACCGTATCCCACCAGGTCCGGTTGAATCCCATACTGCCACAGAAATCCTCAGTATTGCAGCTTATGGAGCTGCACACCATGCAGGGCGGGCAGATGACGCATCTGTCCAGCGGGCATGCGTCAACAGCATAAGAATTGCAGGCAGGACTATTATCCTGTTTCGTCACTGAAACCCATGAAATGGCTGCAACCGCCAATGCAATAAGCGCGATTGCAATATATTTGCGGCTTGGTGGGAAGGTCATGATTATTGCTGGGTCGGCAAGTTTTTATAGCCAACCTGAGTTCCCAATATGCTGGATATCCGGTTGGGGCTATCTCCTCCGAGAATCTGGTAGTGACTTCTTTATAACTACCGAAATTATTCGGTAATAATGTGGGTAACAAAGCTTAAACTCATGCATGAAGATTGCCCTATTGTATCAAGATGCAAGAATTTCGGATTGGTGGTTTTATCATATCCGAGTACATGGTACGAAAAGGGTGGACATAAATTTGCCACGACTATCTGTTATTTCCAGTCAAGGGACGAGGATAAGAAATCATCTTTCATTTCCGATTTGAAGAAGGACAGGAGGATAACGAATCTCGAAAAGTCCGGGGACCTGTTCACCTATGAGATAGACCTGGGAAGGGAAGGAGAACACGTGATGCTCTATCACAAGAAGCAGATTTTTTTCGTCAAGCCGGTGGTTAATCATTTTGACGGCTTTGAATATTGGGAGGTGGCGTCATGGAAAAGGAGCGACCTTAATGATTTCATCTCCAGTCTCAAGATGCACATGGACGTTTGTGAAATCATGAGATTATCCAGAACCCATCTTAACGATGTATATTTCCCGAACGTTATGCCAAAATTGTCGAAAGGCCAGAGGAAAGCCATAGAGTTGGCATATGCCTGCGGATATTACAGATATCCCCACGGGATCACGCTCGAGGGGCTTGCAAGGAAGGCCAACATTGGCGTATCCACATTCCAGGAGCACCTGAGGAAAGCAGAACTGAAGCTGTTGCCTGTCATAATAGAGCAGGAACTGAAAAAATAGGCCGATTCTGAAAACCCGAATATTTTCGGTAAAAACTTTATATCAACATATGGCTCCTCTTAAATGATAAAAATGAGCGGTTACAGGCCTGTATTGAGCACTGATAAAAACAGGCCCAGACTGGGAAGCCGCCTCTATCGCATGATGCAGGATGGAAGACCCGAGGATTCCCTCCTTCTCAACTACAGTCCTTGGGAACGGGGGGAAACGCCGAGGGTCTTGCTGATGATACCCCCTTACACCCGAATTAGAAGGCCGCTTGATGTTATTCTTGAATCCCTGGAAAGGGATGGGACTCTACCGGGGCAATTGGCCAGGTACAGGGAAATCGTAGAAAGGATGAAACGTGAAGGATTCGAATATGCGGAAGAGATGAAAAGGGCGGGCATGCCCCTTGGCCTTCTGCGGGTGGGCACCGCCGCGAAGAAGGCCGGGTACGATGTTAAACTCCTCGATGCGGTCCATGAAGGCTGGGATAATGAAGTGAGATATTTCACGAGCGAAACGGGGAGCATGATGCTCAGATACGGACTGGCAAAAAGAGAGATAGCCGAAAGGGTGTTGTCGTTCAATCCTCACGTGGTTGCCATATCAAACGACTACACTCATCAAAGAGGGAATGCAAGGGAAGCTGCGGATTTGGTAAAGTCGATCATGCCTGATGTACCTGTCGTTATGGGAGGAACTGACGTGCATGCCCTCCCGGAAGACGC
>CAYGXB010000390.1:0-3073 GCA_964353605.1 uncultured Bacteriovoracaceae bacterium | reverse complement strand
CGGCGGGGCGGAACAGAATCTCTTTTACCTCGTCAGCCGGATGGAGAAGCGCTCCTTTCTCAATCACGTAGTCTCCATGACCGATATCGGGCCGACGGGAAAAATGATCCAGGAAACCGGCATTCCGGTCACCCAACTCGATATGCGCAAAGGGGTGCCCGATCCACGGGGCATTGTCCGTATGCGGAGGGTTGTCCAGAAAGTCAAGCCGGATATCATCCAGTCCTGGATGTACCATGCCAACCTCTTTGGACTCCTCTTCAACCAAGGCAGACACCTTTTCTGGAACATTCGCTGTTCTGATATGGATCTCGAAAAATACGGCTTCATGTACAAGATATCGGTGCACGCAGGGGCACTTCTCTCCAGAATCCCGGCCATTGTGATTACCAACTCATATGCCGGGAGGTCTACCCACGAAAGCTTGGGCTATCGTCCCAGGCGGTGGGAGGTCATTCCGAACGGTTTCGACTTGGATCTCTTCAAGCCCGATCCGGAGGCAAAAACGTCTGTGAGGTATGAGCTCGGCATCCCTCAAGATGCCTTAGTTATAGGCTTGATCGCCCGTTTTGACCCCATGAAGGACCATCTGAATTTTCTTGCTGGCGCACGTATCCTCCACGATACATACCCCGATACCCATTTCCTCCTTGCCGGCAGGGGGGTCGATGAGCGCAATTCCGATTTCGAGCATATGGTTCGTAAGTTGCCGCGGCCCGATCATTTCCATTTGCTTGGCGAAAGACTCGATATCCCTCGCATCCTTGCCGCCCTCGACATATCCGCCTCCTCTTCGTATGGCGAGGGGATTCCAAACAACATCGGCGAATCCATGGCGGCCGGCATTCCTTGCGTGGTCACGGATGCCGGTGATTCCAAGAACTTGATCGGGGAAACGGGGATCGTTGTTCCGAGACGGGATCCCCATGCACTTGCGCATGCATGGACAGAGCTGATACAAGCCGGAGCCGAATCCAGAAAGGAAATGGGGCAAAGGGCGAGAGACCGGATCAGAGGGCACTATAACATCAAGGCCACTGTCGGCAACTATGAATCGCTTTACTCTGCATTCAAAGAGAGGTAACTACATGCCAGGAGGCGCTATGAAAAGATATGTTTTCCTTCTTTCATTCCTCTTGGCTTTCTTGGTTATCCTCGGTTGCGCTACAGCACCGGTAACGGGAAGAACCCAGATCCTCCTTATGCCGGAGGGCGAGGAGATAGCCCTTGGCATCAACGCCTATAAGGAAATTCTCTCCAAAGCGAAGATATCCCATGACCCGGGGATAAACGCCCAGGTGAAGCGGGTGGGTATGCGGATCGCGCAGGTTGCCGATAAACCGGAATATTCCTGGGAATTTACGGTCGTTGATGACAATGCCACCATTAATGCCTTCGCCTTGCCAGGCGGCAAGGTTGCGGTATATACCGGTATACTGCCATATACCAAGGACGATGCAGGTCTTGCCTTTGTCCTTGCCCATGAGGTCGGTCATGCGCTCGCCCGTCACGGCGGAGAACGCATGAGCGAGCAGCTCCTCCTCCAGCTCGGCCAGGAGGGCCTCAATATCGCCATTGCCGACAAGAGCTCGCAGGCTATCCAGGCCATCAATCTCGGCTACGGTGTCGGCGCCACCCTGGGGTTTATGCTGCCGTTCAGCAGAACCCAGGAGCTCGAAGCCGACCATATCGGGATCATCCTCATGGCCAAGGCGGGCTATGACCCACGGGAAGCCCTAAAATTCTTCGAACGCATGATGAGCGGGCATACAAAGAAGGGCCCAGCCTTCCTCTCCACCCACCCTGCTGACGAAACAAGGATCAAAGATCTCAATGCCTTCATTCCCGAAGCCCTCCAATACTACCATCCCTGAGATACTGCGCGATACCATTCCTGGCTGATCTTCATGGGTGATGATCTGAACGTCCTTGCCGGGCAGTGCCGAGCGGAGATTGAAGGGAGGTTTTGCAGAACCTTACGAAGAAAGGATAACGAACTGTATTGTATAAGCACGGGTGTCGAACAAGGTAAAAGAGCCGTTTTCCACTGCCCCGACTGTAATGATATACGTCTTCTCCCTGTCGAGCCAGAGCGCCCGTTCGGTCCCGATTGGGATTTCCCTTGATTCATCGCCAGCTATCTCCAGCACCTCCGGGTAATGGGAATGACCTCGGAAGAGGATTCTGTTCTGCAGCACGCCCATGAAGGGCAAATACTCTGCGATCGGCCTGCGTGTCGCTGCTGGCCATGTGAAGGGGGCGGAATGCGTGAAACAGAGACCGCCCATGGTAATGGTGTAGGGCAGTTCCCTCAAATACGCAAGCGTCTCCGTATTGAGCCTGGGGGTCTGGCAGTCCAAAAGGATGCTATACTCGTTGTTGCCCAGCACCGACAGCACCCCATGGGCCTTGAGTATCTCCACCGCCTCATCCAGGGCTTCAGGCCTGAGAGAGTCGCAGATGTCGCCGAGGTGGATGATGCGTTCAACCCCAACAGATTCCAGCGTATGGATGGCCTTGAGCATGAGGGCATTGTTGCTATGGGTATCTGCGATGATGCCGATCCGTCCAAGATCCATGACACAGCCATACCGCAGAGAGAGAGTTATTTCAAGGATATCACCAATTTCCTGTAATCCTTCAGTCATGGGTTGCTTGAAATCTCAACACTCCATCTCGCCTGAGCTTTTAGAGCAGGCTTGACAGCCACAGGCTGGTGAGAGATGCGCCATGCCGCATACCTCACCACCCGCCAGTGGATCCTTGGCCACCCTTGAAACAAAGGTGGCTCGCGAGAGGTGGATTTTATGGTTCCGCCCATGGCTGAATGGTTAAGGGGTTCTTGGATTTCTGCTTGACATACATTGGATTGTAATGGAGCTTAAGAATATATTTTCTTTGGAGGTGGGCCATGCCCGATTATGATATGGTGGTTATCGGTGCGGGTAATGGAGGTCTTACCGCTGCCTTGAGTCTCGTCAAAAGCGGCCTGAAAGTTCTGCTCCTGGAGCGGCACAACATACCCGGTGGGTGTGCGACGAGCTTCATCAGGGGGAGGTTCGAGTTCGAGGTC
>CAYGXB010000389.1:0-3075 GCA_964353605.1 uncultured Bacteriovoracaceae bacterium | reverse complement strand
GCAGTTCCGTGCGCAGGAACCACCTGCTACCCTCCGACTTCACTTCCACCTCCTGTAACGCCCGTAGATCGCGCTTGATCTGCTCCCATTCAGGATACCGCCCACGATCCTCCAGCCGACTCTGCAGTTCCTTCATCAACACCAGGGCCAGGAAGCTGCAGAACACGTGACCGCGGATCGTATCGTCGCACTTGTTATAGATCGAGCGGGTTTCCAGCACGCTTTTCATCGACCGGAAGATCATCTCTACCATCAACAACTGCTTATGCTTCAGCGCCACCTCTGAGGCCGGAAGGCCGTATTGGTCTGCAACACCCACGTACCACCAAGCTCCGCCCCGCACCGCGCCCGGAAAACGCTACGGTCACGCCCACACCCACCACGGCGCCTGAACCGCGGCCCCGTAGACCATGAGATCGAAGGCGACATGAGCGGCCATCGCGGGATAAATGCTTCGGCAAAACTCGCGGAGCATGCCGAACAGGGCGCCGACGGTGAATGTGAACACGACAAGGGAGAGAAAATTGACGCTCACGGGAGACGGGGGCAGTGCGAAAAGCGCGGTTTTGTATGCGGTGTGGGCGGCCGTTGATATGAGAACGGCCGCAGGCCGGCCCAGCACTCGCAGCCGCCCCTGCATCCATCCCCGATACACGAGCTCTTCGGCGGCGCCTATTCCGCAGGCTGCGAACGCGAAGGGCTGGAGCGCGGGCCCCGGTAACAGCGTCATTCCAACAGAGAACCGATAGTATGCCCCCAGCCCGACGCCGATGGCGCATCCCGACAGTGAGATGATCAAAACGTTCCAGGACCCCGACAGCCCGAAGAGGGGCGGAATATCCCGCAGGGAGACTATCGAGCGCTGAATGCAGAATGCGGCGGACAACAGACCGGCCGCGCCCATGGCGATCCATGGAATGCCTCGATGGGAAAAGAGGCCGAAGAGGATCATCCCCAGGCATACAGCCGCGGCTTCAGCCAGGGGCGGCCAATGCCGCGCCTTCTCACAGGGCCGGACTATGACCTCGCGGTGCCCGCCGCGACTCTGCGTCTTTTCCCCCGAACCTATCACTGATGCGCGCCTTACGGCGAGGTGCGGCGTCGGCTTCGCGCCCAAGATCCCGCGATCCACATCAGCGCGGCCAGGGGGATGATGATCAGGATCCATCCCGACCCGAGGCAAAATGGAATGGCGGGGACCACAAGGGCACGAGGAAGCGCCGTGCGGATTCGCGCGAGGCTCTCCGGATCGTTGTCGAAGGTATCGATCGGCAGGCCCAGGAACTCGAGGGATTTCAATTGATCCACCTGATCTACCGCATCGAACTCCCCGGAGTACTGACCCACAATGAGTCCCGTCAAACCGGTCAGGCGCTGAAGCGGGGAGAGATCCGTTATCCCTTCACACGTGATCAATTCGACGATCTTCATCCCCGGATGCTCCGCGACAAAGACAGAGAACTGCTCCTGGGTGATTCCGGGCGGCAACCCGACCCACGCGAGTTTCTTCATGCCCCTTAGCACGGAAAGGTCCTCGATCCCCGGACTCATATTGAGGATGAGGGTCCGGAGGTTGGAGAATCTCTCCAGACCGCTAAGGCTCGCTATTTTTTTGCACCCCACGAGGGAAAGCTCTTCGATTCCCTCGGGCATGGCCGCAAGGGCGGATGCATCAAGTATTTCCGAGTTTGAAAGCAGAAGGGATTTCAGCGTGCGTATCCCCTTCGGCAGCGGGCCGGTCTTGGCAGGGTCCCAGTCGACGATGGCCAACCGGCGAAGATTGGGGAGCGTGGCCAGGAAATCGAGGTTTGGAGCGTCTGGGTCAAATAGGTAAAGGGTCTCGATCTGGTTTTGGCCTGCGAGGATCCCGTTCAATTCAGCGGCAGGGGCACTACCTCCCAGTATCAGCATGCGGGGTTTGAAAAGAGCCGCCGCCGACATTGAGTTGGAAATGGACCCTATAGCCAGACTCAGATCGGGATTTACAGCGGCCAGCTTCCTCAAGGTCGGCAAACGGCTTTCATCCAGATCTTCAGGCAGCATGAGGAAGCGAAGAGACCGCAGGTCATTCGATGATGCCTGATCAAGCCATTCCCAACAGCCCTCAATGTCCGCCGGGGCGATCGATATGGTCTTTCCGGACAGGATCAGCCGGCCGTCTTCCTCGCGCATCTCCAGCGAAGCGCCGTCGCTCTGCTTGTACACAAACCAAGACCTTTGGTCGGAGTCACTTCCGCCGGCGACGATGTCCCCGTCCCGGACCAGCAAGCCGCCTACTATGCCGACCCCCGAGGCGGCAGTCTGCCATGTCATCCACGAGGGCATCGTATTGAACCACATCGTTACGCCCGTTCCGCCCTTGAGAGCGACCGGACGCGGCGGCCGCCATGCCTGCCGCGACCCCAAGAGTCCGCACGAAGCACCAGAGATGAGAATCAGCGCGCTCAGGAAAGACAACAGTGACCGTCGAAAAACTGTTTTCATCGCTGCTTGCCTCCGCCGCATAGAATACCATGTTAAGGTGAGGTGCGCCGTCGGCTTCGCGCCCAAGATCCCGCGATCCACATCAGCGCGGCCAAAGGGATGACGAGCAGGACCCATCCCGAACCCAGGCACACGGGGACCACAAGGGCACGAGGAAGCGCCTCGCGGATCCGCGCGAGGCTCTCCGGATCCTTATCGAAGACTTCTCCCGTCAGGCCCAGGAACTCGAGGGATTTCAATTGATCGACCTGATCCACCGCCGCGAACTTCCCGCCGATCTGACCTACAACGAGTCCCGTCAGCCCGGTCAGTCGCTGAAGCGGGGAGAGATCGGTAATCTCCCCGCACCCGATCAACTCGACGATCTTAATAGCCGGGTGCTCTCCGATAAATGCGGAGAATTGCTCCTGGGTGATTCCGGGCGGCAACCCAACCCACGCAAGTTTTTTTATGCCCCTTAGCGCTGCACGATCCTCGATCCCCTCACGTGCGCTGAGGATGAGGGTCCGGAGGTTGGAGAATCTCTCGAGACCGCTACGGCTCGCTATTCCGCACATCACGAGAGAAAGCTCTTGGATTCCCTCGGGCACT
>CAYGXB010000388.1:589-3098 GCA_964353605.1 uncultured Bacteriovoracaceae bacterium | reverse complement strand
GATGCTCTGCACAAAGCCAGGGAGCAGGGATATTTAGGTCCTGTCTGGGATATACCCTCATCAACGGCCAAGCTCCTCGCCCGGGCCCTGGAGGCGGGCATTGAGGTGGATTATGTCAAGGAGATCATCCGCTGCCGCAATCTCGTCCCGGATGATCTGCCGCTCACCTTAGAGGATTGGCCTTGGCCGATCAAGGTCTTCACCATGGGACGCTTTCAGATCCTGCGCGATGAGCAGCCAATAGCAATCTCCCGTAAGGCCCAGAAGAAGCCCCTGGAGATGCTGAAGACCTTGATTGCACATGGAGTAGCCCCGGTGGGTGAAACCTCTATCGCCGACATCCTCTGGCCGGAGGCGGATGGCGACCTGGCCCACCAGACATTCGCCACAACCCTGTACCGTCTCCGCAAGCTGCTCGGCCACCCGGAGGTCCTTCCGTTCAGAGATAAACACCTGAGCCTTGACCTGCGCTATTGCTGGGTGGATGCATGGGCATTCGAACGTCTTTTAAAGAATGCGGATGCATGCAAGCAACAGGGTGATCTTGACAGAGCAGGCGCTCTGACAGAAAAGGCCATTGCCCTGTATCGTGGTGCTTTCCTGGCCGGGGAACCCGAGGAGCACTGGATGGTCTCCTCCTCCGAACGTTTGCGGAGCAAGTTCTTGAAGGGAGTGCGCTTTGTGGCTCAATGTCGGGAACTCGAAGGTCAATGGGAAAAGGCCGTGGAATGCTACGAGCGCTGCCTTGCTGTCGATGATTGCATAGAAGAGGTTTACCAATGTCTCATGACCTGCTTCCAGCGCCTCGGCCGGCGTGATGAAGCCCTATCCGTGTATCGGCGTTGTAAAATCATATTTGATACCGCCCTCGGTATCGCACCCTCGGCTGAAACCGAGCGCTTGCGTACCTCCCTCCTCTCTGAAAAAACTCATTAAGTCTCAGCATTTTACAGGTGAGCACAAAAGGACGCACCACAAGTGCGCCGGCAGGGCGAGGGTTCGGGCTAGCGAGCGTTTCAAGTCTGTAGGCTGGTAAAATCAGATCTGGTTCTGTGATGATTCCCGACTCTGCCTTCTGTTTTTTCCTTCTCCCTTCTGCGTATTTTTTCGAATCTGTAAACTATCTGTAAGCTCCGCTCTGATAATAAAAACGTTTAGTGCAGGACGGTATGTTTGCGGGGATGTAGGGCGGAAACGCGGAAGTGGGTTTCGCCAAAAGGATTCACCCATTTCCCAGCCGAGGCTGGGAAATGGGTTGGTACGGGAAGCCCCGGCATCCCCCTACCGAAGCCGGGACTTCAAGGCAGGGGAGTTCCCAAGCCAGGGCGAGGGAACAAGGATAACAGAGGAGAAAGGAGGAAAGGATCATGGCCAGGATTCACACAAGCATTGAGATCAAGGCGCCCATCAAGGAAGTTTACGATTATATAGAAGAGGCGGAGAAAGTTCCTGAATGGATGGTGAGTATGATGGAGGTGAATAATGTCACCGGGTCTGGGGTCGGGAAGCATTACGATTGGACCTACAAGATGGCGGGTATACGACTAAAGGGGGAATCCACTTTTACAGAGGATGTTCCAGAGAAACATATCGTGGTTGAATCCAAGGGTGGTGCTGAAAGTACCTTTACCTTCAACTT
The DNA here is from genome assembly GCA_964353605.1 of uncultured Bacteriovoracaceae bacterium. Classification (GTDB taxonomy): domain Bacteria; phylum Desulfobacterota; class Desulfomonilia; order UBA1062; family UBA1062; genus CAYGXB01. The sequence continues at coordinate 1,459 of CAYGXB010000388.1, read as the reverse complement.
CGAGAAGCGCAAAGAAGATGTCACGGTCTTGGATTTAGACATAGATTATAAAGTCCCGGTCCCAGTATTAGGCAAGCTGGCAGAGAAGGTGCTTTTAAAAAGGAATGAACGCGAGGCTGATATGAATCTGATGAATCTCAAAGAAAAGTTAGAGGCTCGTTGACGCGTTAATACTCTCTGCCAATGAGCATAGATGAATCGTTGGTGTTGTATTGCCCAGGCATGCGGAGGAACATGGCCCAGGGAAACCACGGGGATGTCCGTGAAAAATGAACTTACCTATATTGAAAGTTTAAAAGTCATGGACGTCCCCCCCTTGTTTTGGCAGAGCAAGGCCAGGGATGGTGAGAGTTTCAAGGCTGTAGGCTAGCAAAACCAGATCTGGTTCTCTGCTGACTCCTGACTCCAGACTTCTGGTTTTTGTCTTTTTTTCTCCCAGCCGCATTTTTTTCTCATCTGTAAGCTATCTGTAAGTCCTTCTCTGGCATAAGGGTCTCTCGTTTACGTATGGTTTATGAAAGGGGGAGCATCAAGCAGGATTCTCGATCGATTTCATCGTCCGGATCTCCCGGTGCAATACGAAGAAGCCCCGTCCATTGCTCGGTACCGTCGAGAAGGTCGGGGAAAAAGGCAAGCTGGCGTTCACCACCCGTGAGGAGCTCTGGGAAATCCTGCATGCTCCTCCCACGGATCGCCAAAAGATAATGCGCATGGATGAAAAAGACCACCCGGACACCAGGGTATGAATGAATCTGTAAGCTATTGTAAGCCATTCTCTGAGAGAAAGGCATGTTCCTTCGCCAGCACATGCTCGGGTCAACTTCTGTTCAGAGCTTGTAGAAAAAGTAAATTATTCGAGGTGGACTTAAG
>CAYGXB010000388.1:0-579 GCA_964353605.1 uncultured Bacteriovoracaceae bacterium | reverse complement strand
GGATGCATCGTAACGAAAACGCCGAACACGAATGACGTTACCATACCGTTGGGTGCGCAGGTGAAGTTCAGTGTGGTCGTGTTTCCGCCCACCGCGACTTTCGCCTGGACCCTGGACGGGGCGCCCCTTTCGAACGCGGGGCGCTCGTGTGTGTACACAGCGCAGGGAGGGGAACACGTCCTCACGGTCAAAGCAACGCATATCCTCGGCACGGACACACAGACATGTCATATCCTAACAAATATTACATTTAACAAGATTTATGGAGGAAGTGGCGTCAAATGGGCCAATGCCGTGCAGCAGACAAGCGACGGCGGCTACATCCTGGCCGGAGGTACTTCTTCATTTGGGGCTGGCAGTGGTGATGCCTGGCTGATCAAGACCGATGCGAACGGGAACAAAGTCTGGGACAAAACCTTCGGGGGAAGTAACGCCGACTATGCCTTTACCGTGCAGCAGACGAGCGACGGCGGGTACATCCTGGCTGGCTCAACTACTTCATTTGGGGCTGGCAGTGCTGATGTCTGGCTGATCAAGACCGATGCGAACGGGAACAAAGTCTGGGACAAAACCTTCGGG
>CAYGXB010000387.1:0-3103 GCA_964353605.1 uncultured Bacteriovoracaceae bacterium | reverse complement strand
GGGTGTTCATGTGCGCCTTTTTCATCAGGGTGAGATCCTCTCTATATACCGCATCGGGCATCACCCTGCCCAGCATCGGATACTCATCGTGTCGGTTGATGCCTTTGAAGACGATGGGCTGCCCATTGAGCAAGATCTTTTCCCCACGCACCTCGATCTTGCGTATGCCGAAGGAGACTTGCGCCGCATCAATGTTTTCCGTTGGCAGGAGCGTCATCGTCGCATGCGGGGGAATCTCCTGGTCAGGATCGTAGGCTTGAGTCTCCTGCGGCGATGGGATGCCTGAGGAGAATGTCGAGGCGTTTTTTATCTCCACCCTGCAATCATAGAGATCGGGGGTTTCCGGGCTCCACAGTCGTGGATCATCGAGCAAGAGCGCGAATGAGGTCGTGCCGATAGACCGGGCCGGGATATCACATGTCTTGGCATCGACAACCAAGGCCTGGTCTGCCCCCCTTTTCAGGATGGAGACGCCGATATGTACCTGTGCACGCCGGTCCTGCGCGTTCAAAATCCGCGCCTCAACACCGATCGCACCCTTTCCCCCCTGCGGTTCGCCATGCGCGAAGATGTCGAAGACATGGATCTTGGGAGAACATTCCAAATACACCTCGCGGTGAATGCCGCTGTAGATCCAATAATCATATCTGCCTACGGCAGGGGGCACGGTATCTATCGATTGGGCATTGATGGTCTCTATACGCAGGGCCAGGACATTTCTCTCACCAAACACAAGCCGCGAGCTCACATCAAATTCGAAGGGGAGGAAATCCCCCTCATGCTCACCGAGGAGTTTTCCGTTCAACCAAACCTTGGTCTTATAACAGACCGCACCGAAGTGCAGCTTTATATATAGCCCCTGCAATTGGGGGGCGGGAGTAAAAGCGGTGCGATACCATGCACTGCCATCGTAATCGTGATCGTCCTGCGGGATGGGGCTGTCCCGGAACAGGAAGTTCCAGTTTCCCGGGACCTCGATCTCAGACCAGGCTCGATCATCGAGGTCCGGTGCAAACCATCCCTGGCTGGTGCCTATTTCATCGGGATCGATCTGGAACTTCCATTTCCCGGCCAGGCTGATCAGGCGTTCCCCTCCCCAATACAAAGCGCTGGGAATTTCATTCTCCCCCGCGAGAACGAGCCTTGCATCACCCTCCTGGCCTTGACCCGGCTCACATGCGGGCAAGAGCATCTGCATGATAAGGAGCAGTGCCGCCAGGATGGTTATGCCTTCCCGATCCATTCCCCTTATCCCCATCCATCCCTCAGAGCATATTGCCAAGCCATTGGAGTACCCTCGCTGCTCATCTGCCCATGGGCGTCTCGTCGGGACCTGATCCGGACGGCGCGAAGGCTGGATCGGCGCTCAAGATGATCTTGTCCACGGCATAACCGCCTTCACAGACACGCAGATAAACGACATGCGTACCGGGAGACAGGGTGATACGATCGTATGCCCGTATCCAGGTCCACGCATCAAAACCGCAGGCCTCATTGTCGAACGCTTCAGCGAGCGGCATGCCGTCAATGCCGATCCAGACCGAGTTGGAGTTGCTCCCTCCGAGGAAGGCGAGGAACCAGCCCCATTTCTCAGGCACCCACCGCCGCAGCCAGACGGCATACGTCCCGCCCTTTAGGTCGAGCGCATACCGGAGCCCTTCCGAGTCGTTCCATGACCGGCTCGGATGAATGGCATTGAAGTCCTGCACATAGCCGTCCCCGGTGTAACCGGCATAGTTCGCGCGTTTCACCCAGGTGCCGTCGAGGGCGGTGTAATGCTCGGCCTCCATGACGCACAGGCCATCCTTTTCCGCAAAAGCATAGGGAGCTTCATTGATCCGGTTCTCGAACCAGACCACGGCCACGCAGGCCTGGCTCACCTGCGGATCCCAGAAAGGGGCTATCCCCCACCCATCTTCCCACCACTCCTCACAGTTCGCCACGATGTCGAGGTCGCCGTCGCCGTCCACGTCGATGACATCCGCCTGGTCCCACTTCTCCCCAAACACGGGCACCACCATGGTCCGGCCGGAGCCCCACTTGATCACGTGGGTCGTCCAGTTGTCCGCCCGGGGCTCTGCCCCCGTATACTCCATCCAGAAGGCGGCTGCCTTATAACCGGGCAGGGTTCCTTCCCTGTGGAGGAGCATGCCGAAGATGTCGAGCTTGCCGTCGTGGTTGAGATCCGCCACCTTGAGCGTGCGGGCCAGCCACTGGGCCACCGGGTCCTTGCGGATGACGATCCGTTCCCAGGTGACAGGATTGAGGCCTGTTTTCTTAAAATAATAGATGTCCTGTTCCGTCTGCACGAGAAGATCGCCCAGGCCGTCACCATTGAGATCCGCGGCCACGACCTGGGGTTTTGCATAAAACTCGCTCCCCTGGTAGATCACGTGGATCGGCCAGGGGTCTTTTTGGGCTGGGGATCCCGTTCCTACATTCTCGTACCAGAGGACCTTCTCCTCGCTCTCGGGGGTATCGAAGTCCGCGTTGGCCATCACGATGTCCATATCGCCGTCCTGGTCGACATCGGTGAGGAGCAATCCATGCGCGTCGTACTGGTCGGGGTCGATATCGTGAATCTGCCACTGGGAGAGATCGCGCCTGTCCTCGGAATCTGCTGGCGCTTCGATCCAGATCACGCCGCCCTTGCGGCCGTTGCCGGCGTGGATGCGGCCGCCGGAGACGATGTCGTTCGCGCCGTCGCCGTTGACATCGAACGGGGTGACATAGATGAAGTGCCCGCGGTCGATCGTGGCGGGTATGCGCCCGGCGTCGATCCAGGCCTCGGGATCGAGGACCTGCTCCTTGGGTGGTCCCCAGACGATCCTGATCCCGGGCTGGCTGCCTTCCCACCAGACTCGTTCGGAGTATCCCTGGGCCGCGACGGCGTCGAGATTGCCGTCGCCGTCAAGGTCGCCCAGAGCGCTGTGCTCGGGATCGATCGCATCGCCCACGAACGGCGGCTGCGGGGTCTTGACCGCCACGGTCGGCCACGGCTCCCGCACTTTGCCCGCCGCCCCCGGGTGGAGCTCGATCACCAGCCGCTGGGAGAACTCGTAGTTCGTGACGTAATCGATGCAGCCGTCCTTGTTCACGTCGC
>CAYGXB010000386.1:0-3110 GCA_964353605.1 uncultured Bacteriovoracaceae bacterium | reverse complement strand
GAGCCGATTTTAATCCGGCCAATCAAAAACCCCGCTGCAAGAGAGACGAAGATGGCAAGTTCCTGGTGCTCCTGAAGAGCCTTTACAAAATAGTCCATGGTCTTCACCCTCCTGTATTAGTGACGCATGAAAAAGAGTAAGATTGGGCTTCCCCCACCCTTCCCTCCCCCCTTTGAGGGCATATGCGTTAACTTTGCTCTCCTTCTCTTCCGAGGGGGAGAACCTCCTTAACCCCTCCCCCTTCAAGGGGGAGGTTGGGAGGGGGATGGGGATGGGGATGGGGTTGTACCTCCTGAACTGCCAACCAAATCTTCTCCTTTACCGATTCTACCTCCTTCAGAACCTCGTTGTTCCAAAATCGGAGCACGCGAAAACCGGCCGCCTCCAGTATTTGCGTACGATTCTCATCATACCTTGCCTGCTCTCCGTGTTGTCCCCCATCTACCTCAATGACCAGTTTGTTTTCTAGGCAGACAAAATCGAGGATGTAATCACCGAATGGATGTTGACGGCGAAATTTCAAACCGTGAATTTGACGACCTCGCAGATGATGCCACAAAGCTTGTTCCGCCTCAGACATGTTGTCACGTAATGTCCGTTGCAGTTTGCCTGAACGGATCTTCTTATTTGCCTGGCCGATCACGATCTATCCCATCCCCTCCCTCACCCTCCCCTTGAAGGGGAGGGCAAGGGTAGGGGGGTTAGAGAATCATCGCAAAATAGCCGAATACCGTGAGCAGCACACCCGACACCGCATAGCCCACGGGAAAGCCGACCCATGGGACCGAGGAGCCGATCTCTTTTGCAGCTTCCCGGCAGGGACCGGAGTGGGAACGGGCACCCGCAACGCCGCCCATCAGTACGGCCGGGTTGACCTTGAACAGGTGAAAACCGAGCGCCCAGGTGACGAAGGGCGGAATCGTACAGGCAATGAAACCGACGACGAAGATCTTGACGGCGATGGCCCCGGTGAGCTGGGCCAAAAGCGAAGCGCCGGCATTGATGCCAACGATGCCGACAAAGGTAACCAGGCCCAGGTCCTCAAGGATGTTACGCGCCGCGTTGGGCGTGCTGCCGAAAAAGCGAAGCCGCGAGACCACCGACGATACGATGATGCCCGAGAGCAGCAGTCCGCCCGCGTTGCCCAGGCCGACCGAGAAGCCGGCCACCCGCAGGTTGATCGCGCCGATCAGGAGGCCCAGAATCATCCCCACTGAAAGCGTCAGGAGGTCGGTTGCCGTGCTTGGCCGGGCCACCCGGCCCAACGCATCGGCCACTTTGTTCACCGCACTCTTTAGCCCTGCCACGAAGAGCACGTCAAACCGCTGGAGTTTCGTTTCGGCTCCCACGGGGAAGGGCACACCACCACGTTGCATGCCGACCACCTGTAGTTGACCGGCAAAATCCTCATGCCGGAACTCCTTGAGTTCTTTCCCTACTACGCTCTTTTCGGTTACCAGGATCTCCGCCTGGTCGAGGGGGATGGCCAGGGCCTTGGTGTCAGCAACTTCGGGGCCCAGCAAGCCCATGTTGGCTGTAAGGTCTTCGAGTTTGCCGCCGAGAGCCACGACATCACCTAACTGCATCACCAGGTCAGGACTCGCACCGAGGGCTTCCCCGCCCCGCACGACGTTGAGGATGCGGTACTGGGGGTAGGTCTGGCGGAGCTGGGCGATGCTCTTGCTGGCAGTCTGTTTGTTCTCCAGACGGTAGGCGCGAAGCCCGGCTGGCCGGTAACCGCTCAGCCCGACATCGTCAAGGTTCGGTACCCCGAATTTCTCTTCGTACTCCTTCGCGGCTTTCTTAGCATCGACTCCCCACCACTTCGGCAGATACTTGCAAATCAGGATAATGCCGACAGTTCCCCAGATATAGGAAATGCCGTAGCCGAGGGCGATCATCGCCGACACCCCTTCGGGGGTTGCTCCCGCCGGCATCTTGTAGGCCCCCTGGGAAACCGCCATCTCGGCCGTGCCGATGGCCGCTGACATGGTCTGGGAACCGGCGAGGATCCCGCCTACCGCGCCTGGAGGCAACCCGAACATCCGGCTAAAAACCACGACCAGGACCAGGCCGAGACAGGCGCAGACCACGGCGAGGACGGTGAAGGTTACGCCGTCTTTCTTCAAACTGTTGAAAAAGGATGGTCCTACCCGCAACCCGACCCCGTACATGAAAAGATAGTACATCAGCGACTTGGCGAAGTTGTCCAGTTGGAGCTTGACTCCGTAGGTCGAGGCCCAGGTGGCGAGGGCAACTCCTACGACGATGGCCGCGGCGACCATACCGAGCCCGTAGCCTTTGACCGAGAACTTGCCCACCCAGACTGCCAGCCCCACGGTGAGAAACAAAAGAAGAAACGGGTTCGCTTTGAGAAATTGAAATAATGCTTCCATAACAACCTCCTCTTCATAAAAATTTTTGTCATATCATTACCTATTGCGGCATAGCCGTAAACAAAAAGGGTTCAAATTCCAAATACCAAATTGCAAATTCCGTAACAATTTAGCTGTCTGAAATTACCTTGTAAAATCCCTCCCAACCTCCCTTTGCTAAAGGGAGGAGAGAGTTTTCCCCCCTTTTGACAAAGGGGGATGGAGGGGGATTAGATCAGATTTTCAAAATGCTAAAGTGTTACTATTTGCCTTTTTTGTTGCCTTTCTTGGCACCCAGCACATCGGGTTTCAACAGCTCCAGTCCAACTGCCGCATTGTAGCCGTGGATCTCCTTCACGTCGAGCTTGCGCATGAAGGTGATGATCTCCTTGGTGATGACCTGTCCCGGGACCATGATGGGGAAGCCCGGCGGGTAGGGAATCACGAATTTGGCCGACACCAGCTCCGGCCCTTTGGCGAGCCGGTCATCGATCTCTTTGCTGAATAGCTTGATGTATTCCCGGTTCGCCGCATTGTAAGCCATGTAATAGGCTTCCCGCATGTGGCCTTCCTGTGTCCCACTCGCAGGATCGTCGCGAAACGCGTCGTGGAACCGCTGGAAGTCCGGTAAATCCGGCACGTCCTCAACCAGCGACTTCACCCGCGCCTTGAAGGCCTCTTGCTCCGCTTCGCCTCCCTCCTCCAGCCGCTTGTCAATCGCGCGGGCCGTGTCAG
>CAYGXB010000385.1:0-3128 GCA_964353605.1 uncultured Bacteriovoracaceae bacterium | reverse complement strand
TGCAAGTTCCCTAATCAGGCGCTTAACCTCCTCCACCACCTCCTCGTCCCGCGCCCGGTCGGTGAGGATGTAATCCACCCCGACCCCGCCGATGATCGTGACCTTGTCCCCGTGGAGCTGTTTCTCTTTGAAGATATCCACGTTGGAGGTGTTTTCATAGGCATGGAGACCGTCCACCCCCCATTGGATGAAGGTATCGAAGAGCAGGGTGTTGTCCCCGCAGGAATGGAGGATGAACTTGCCGCCCCGGTCGTGCACCGCCTTGATGATGCGGACATAGGACGGCCCGAAAAGCGCATCGATGAGCTTCGGGTTCATCATGGGCCCGGTCTTGAAGGCGAAATCGTCGGTCTGGATCACGACCGTGATGCCCACATCCAGCATCGCCATGATGGTCTTCAGGCAGATCTCTTCCGCCCAGTCGATATAGCGCTGGACGAGGTCCTTCTCCTTCCTGATCCAGATCGGCAGCCGCTCGAACCCCAGGGCCCACAGCAGACTCTCCTGGATGCCGTAGGCCGACCCCTGGCCGATGAGGCAGATCTTGTCGCCGTAGCGGGCCATCATCTTCCTAAAGAAGCCATATACCAGGTGGGCCAGCTCGTCCGGCTTGGCCCAATACGGCCAGTCCTCGAATGCCTGGCGCGAGGTGATGCCGGGCCCCCGGTACATATAGATCGCATTGCCGTACCCGTCGTCCTGGATGTTGTAGATAGAACCGGAAAACCGCGCCATGGTCCTGGAGTCCAGGATGATGAAGGTCTCGTCAAGGATCGCCCAGGTGGCGTCGAAATCGAGCACGACCGAGGCCTTGATGCGCTTCTCCAGCGACCAGGTTATCATAGGCTGCACCAGGGGTTTCGTTATCTGCGGTCCCCAATGGTCCATGACGAAGCGCGAGACCGGGTTGCGGATGAAAAGGATCGGGGGGATGAGCGGCTTGCCCAGCACCTCATTGAAGGCCCGGTCCTCCATGAGGGCGCAGAAGACCGGCACGTGGTCTACCGGCTTGCCCTCGAGTGTGCGGATAATGCGTTCCGTCGGATCCATGGACACCTCCCATATTTATTGGGCATGCATATAACAGATGACCGAAGCTGAACCGAAAAGGTCGTACAGACCTTTTCAAACATGCATGATCATCCTGGCAAAAAACGATCTAATCAATATTTCTCCTGCACGTCAATGCAAAACTCTGAGGCAGTCATGCAAAACTCAATCTCCTGATCTCCTCGATCTCAAGGAGATCGGGAGATCTGATATTTTTCATTTGACGGGAGCACCCTTTATCCTTTTGAATCGGGGTAATGCTGATATGAAAAGGAGATCATGTATGCCGGATACTCTCTATGCAGTTCAGGACGCCATCGCCGTCATCACCTTGAACCGTCCCGAGAAGCTCAACTCGGTCACCCTCTCCCAGCTCGAAGAGCTGATCGTGAGACTCAATGCCTATGAGCAGGATGACAGCGTCAGGGCAATCATCGTCACCGCCACGGGCAGGGGCTTCTGTGCCGGTGCGGATCTTTCCGGGGGCGGCGGCAGATCCGATGCGGCAACCCCTATGGGCATGAAGCTCTCTGCCCATATCTATGGGCGGATCTGCTTCACTTTGGCCACGATAGAGAAGCCGGTCATAGCCGCCGTCAACGGTATCGCGGCGGGATCGGGCTGCAACCTGGCCTTAAGCTGCGATATCGTCATCGCCGCCAAGAGCGCGCGGTTCATCCAGATCTTTATCAAGCGCGGCTTGTGTCCCGACTGCGGCGGGACCTATTTCCTCCCCCGGCTCATCGGGCTCGCCAAGGCGAAAGAGCTGTTCTTCAGCGGCGATGCCGTGGATGCGGAAACGGCCCTCTCCCTGGGCATGATCAACAGGGTCGTCGATGATGACCAGCTCATGCCCGAGGTCACGGCCTATGCAAAGAAGCTGGCCCAAGCGCCGACGCGCTCCATCGGCATGATCAAGCGGCTCCTCAACCGCGCCTTCGATTCCGACCTCCTCACCCAGCTCGATTTCGAGGCGGCCTTCCAGGGCCTCGCCACGAGCACCGAGGACATGCGCGAGGGGTGGACCTCCTTCCTCGAGAAGCGCGAACCCCGCTTCCAAGGGAAATAATTCCCTCGGCATGGTCAGTATCATCCGGGACTTGAGCTGAGCCCCTTGCTGCTGGCTGCCCGCAGCCAGCAGCTCTCGGCAAGGAATCCGCCATGTTTTTGCCATTGGGCGATTTTTTTGCACGCGGGCCTTGCATTTTATATAATAGAGCTTATAATTGATTTCGAAATAGTTGTTTTTCCATTACAGGAGGGAAAAAGGAGGTTCTATGAAAAAGGGATATCTATTTCTACTCATGCTATTGTTCCTGGGCCTTGTTGCCTGCAGCAAGAATACCGCGGTCGTCGTTACTGCAGATTTTAGTGGCGACAACGGCCAAGTGGTGCTCATCAATACGGACGACCTCACCCAGGCCCCGGTCACCCTAGATGGCGTGAACGGTCCATTCCAGCAGGTGATCGTCAGTCCCGACGGTGCTACGGCCTATGTCTGCAGCGCATTCGGGGACAACAAGATCTGCATTGTCAACCTGCTCAATCAGAGCAGCTCCTATCTCAATTTGGACCACCCCGTCTGGGACATGGCCTTGACCGCGGACGGGGCCAAGCTGGTGGTTGGGAAACAGTCCACCATTGATGTTATTGAGATCTACGACACGGTCACCCAGGATCTCCTCCAGAGCTTCCCCATTGCCCCGAACCTGTTGGGTTATTGCCAGGGCCGCAAGCTCGTGCTGGATCCCGAGCGCGAGGTCATATACCTCATCGCCACCACCGTGCTTCAACAAGCCCAAGTGCGGGCCTATACATACGACGGCAGCCTGCTCGGAGGCGGCTATGCGATTGACAGCAACCTCCCTGTCGTAGATGATTATGATATCGCCATCGCCCCTCAGGGCGACCTGCTCATGGCAGTGAGCTCGCAGATCTACCCCTACCTGGTAAGCGATGCCGGGCTTACGGCCCTCAACCCCATCCCACCCAAGGTCAGCGGGGACCAGGGCACGCTCTTCGGCAAAACGAAGATCCTCTTCACCAAGAACACCAATCTGATCTATGTCAACTCCTCT
>CAYGXB010000384.1:0-3130 GCA_964353605.1 uncultured Bacteriovoracaceae bacterium | reverse complement strand
CAGGTCGTGGGTTATATCTCGCGTTGCTATGAGCCCGCGTCCAGCACCGCCTCCCAGTCGCTCCTGAAAATCGGCGAGGCGCTCAGCTACCTAGAAAACCACTATGACCAGCCCGTAGCCCTCGCAGAACTGGCCCGGTTGGCGCATATGTCGGAGCGCAACTTCTTGCGCGTTTTTCGGAAGATCATGGGCGATACACCCATCAACTATCTCCTACGCCTGCGCCTCGCCAAGGCCGCCGAGTTACTCCGGCAAGACCAGATGAACATCACCCAGGTGGCCTATCGTGTCGGCTTCCAGGACAGCAACTACTTTACCCGCAAGTTCAGCGAGGTCTTTAGGATGAGCCCCAGGCGCTATCAAGCGCAGAAAAAAATGAATCTTCCGGCAGGGGCGAGGCATGCCGCGCCCCTACAGGAGGTTAATAACCCACCGAGCCCTAGCAGAAGAAACGCGCCGAGATGATCTTCCTGTTGCGGGTATTGAACTCCACAAAGACCATGCCTCGCTTGCTGGTCTTGCCCTGGCTGGCATAGAAGGTACAGGCGCTGTGCCACACGCCGGACCGGTGACGACGGTATGGTGCACATTGAGGTTGTTGGGTTTGGCATCCAGGCCGGTATAGATCATGGGGCACGGCAGGGAGAGCTTGTAGCTGTTGACGGCCCTGAACGCCCAACGCGGCAGGTTTTCCGGGGAGGGACTTCCGGCTGAGATGGAATCTCTGGCAACAGGACAATCCCGGAAAGGGTTGCGTCATTCGGTATTCTGCGAAGGCGTTCGATTATCCTCCGGGCATGCTGGGGCGAGATTCAATCAATGGCATGCACCATGAACCTGATGAGGTGGTTCATACCATCCCAGAAGGAGCCCTCATCACACTTCATCATGACATCGGAGTGCAGAAACCGGTCCGTATCATTGATGATCTGATCCCATGCATAGCGTGGATCACGTTCCAGGCCGAGGAGCAGATAGGTGAGAATGCCATCATCATCAAGGGTATCCTGCATCAGGCCAGCCATATCGCCCCAGGCATGGGAGGTATTCAGGTGTTTCAGGATATCGCTCAGATCGATGAGACCGCGCGCAAAGAAGCGCTCTTCTGCACAGCGGGCGAGTATGCTGGTCATACCCATGGCCAGCCTGGCCGCATCGTCTTCCGGGAGTTCACTGTCCGCCAGCTCACTGATAAGGGTGCGGATATTCTCGATGATTCGATACTGCGATGAAAGAAGCATCGCGCCAGCATCCATCTCGAACCGCAGCGCTTCCCAGTACCGTGGATCATTCCGCGCCTGGTGCGGTGTCGAAAGAATCTCGGCGGCTAGGGCATATGGCCCGGTTGAGGTATCTTTCTGCGTGGTGGCGGCCAGAGCGGCTAAAGCATTGAGGAGCTTGTACCTAGTCTCCCGCATTTCGGGCCTGCCCAGAATGCAGACACCCTGCACGATGGCGTCGATCATCCCGCTCGCTTCCCTGTCAAAAAGGGGTTCGAGGGACTTCACGAGCGTCATCTGTCCGTCATCCCGGCTGTATGTCGGCATATCCAGGGGTTGCTCCGTGAGCGGAGCAAGGAGATCGACGATGTACTGGAGCGGAAATACCACGCCGCCGAAGGCCTTCCTGGCCGCAGCCTGTCGGATCTCGAGGGCATCCAGGGATGATGGAAACTGGTCTACCACCTCGCTATATTGGGCGTAGGCGCTGACACAGAGAGCGCCGACCAGTGGAAATATCGGATTGGTCTTGGCGCGGTTCCCGGTATAGGAATAAGCAGAAACGTCATAATACAGGGTATAGCGTGCGGGGTCGTTTATATCCAGGAATCGGTCGGGGTGGAAGGCGGCCGGGTCATAGTAACCCAGGGATCCCACGATGGTCCAGAGATCGCGCATGTCCTGTGGCAGGAGAAAGATCCTGTCACTCCCGGGAGCCGGGGAACCCATGGGAAAGACCTTGAATATCACATCGATCAGGAGCGCCTTGAGGGAATCGGGTAATCCCGACAGATTCATCTGCTGCAGCACCCCTGAGAGCACATCATTGAGATCCATATAGATGACGGGGAATATCCCCTGCGTGTGTTTCAGGATGATCGGCAGGGTGGTTATCCCATGAGCAAGAAAATATGGCCGGGCAACGATGTCCAGGACGGGTATCCTGCGGGTGAACTGGACGAGATCGATCGTCATGTAGTAGTTCCGCTCGTAGAGTACCCAGCGCATATTGTCGTAGATGTTGTCATAAGGCCCATGCAGCAAGCCGACCCCCACCTGGGCCAGGGCCATACTGGCGCCGGTGATGACATCCGGGCTTAAGGGGGCCACATAGACCCCGTCCACCATCATGCCGTATCCCCGCTGCTCCCGGATGGGATGCCCATGTCCATAGGCATACCCGGACCCCTTTTCATACACATCCGCCCAGATCAGGGAGGCAAAGGGGACGGCATCGACAGTCGGCATTACGGCTCTGAGGACGGACTTGGTCCATGCACCCCCCCGGCGGTTTTCATACAAGAAATTGGAGGTCAAGGTCAGCGGCACATTCCACCGCGCCACATAGCGCAGGAATCCCCGCAAACCGCAAAAATGCTGGTATGAGAACTGCGGGTTTGGGGTATAGAAGCGCCCATTGCCGAATTCGCCCGCTCCATCTCTGGCTTGCAGGAAGGGGTCTCGCATGACATACTCGCGGAGTTGAGTATCCACCCCATCCATGTGAAAGCCCTCACGGTCAAATGCCGCAATTGTCTCGATCATGGCGTTTACTATCCTGGGTTGTGTGAGGAGTTCCCGGAGATTGGCATCGATCTTCCCGGCCTTTCCATAGCCCTCAATGCCCATCTTCTCCACTGTAGTCCCGGGGACAGCGCCCTTGGTCCAGACCCGTTCAAGGATGTCCCCTAGGGTCTGCTTGTCATAGACCGTATCCAGATTCGTCAGCAGGGTTCTGGTCTGGGCATACAGAGCCCGATCGCCGAGAAACCGCCCGAGGGCTGAGAGGAAATCGGTCACGACCGCCTGGGCCTCTTTCTGCGAGAGCATCTCGCGGCCTCCTTGGAGCATCATCGCCAGATTTTCCGGAACGCGGGTGGTGATCTCCCCGATCTCGGCGTCGATGTCGG
>CAYGXB010000383.1:0-3135 GCA_964353605.1 uncultured Bacteriovoracaceae bacterium | reverse complement strand
GATTCCAAAGCGGGTGATGGGTTGACTACGACGGTTTAAGAAGAGTATTTCATGAGGTGAACGGCCTGGAATATGAACAGCCAGTATCTTCGCCGTCAACGACCACAGCGGACAATGGCGGATTTTGCCGCCTTTTCCGTTGATTTTCACCGAAGGGGAACTGCCCAAGTCCAAATCGCCGATGGTTATGTGTGCTGCCTCATCAGCCCGAGCCCCTGTGTTGTAAAGAAAGAGCATCAAAGCATAGTCTCTCTGCCCTTGCTCAGTACGGCGGTCCGGGGCATTAAGGAGGGCGTCCATCTCTGGTTTTTCGAGATAAGTCATCGTAGTCTTGGAGGTCTTTTTGAAAGGGACGTCCCGTATCTCAGAACACCAAGCGACGTGTTCGGGGCTACGCTCGCCAATAAAGCGAGATAAGGCATGGATAGCAGCAAGACGCTGATTGCGCGTAACGATAGAGCAATCTCGCTCCCGTTCGAGGTATTGAAGAAAGTCACGGATAACGTCCGCTGAGATATCTTCGATGCAAAGGTGGTCTACCGCCTTTTTAAGCCTCTTGCCAGCAAACGGAAGCAGCAAGGCCAATGTATCGCGATAGCTCGCCTGTGTGTTGCGGGCAAGGTTACGCTCACCAACCAAATGCTCCATGAGGAAGCGTTTGATCCATACGCCGATACGCTGTTTTTCAGTTTTCATCTTCCACCTCCTGCATGGCATAGTGTTCGAAGCGACGACTTGCTTGATTCTGGATCTCTGGAATGACGGTCAAGTAGCGTTGGGTAGCGGCAATGTCGCGGTGCCCCAGATAAGTTGATAGCTGGGGAAGCAGCCGCTGAACATCAGCGCCCTGGCGGTACCATGATAGGAGTCGATGTACCGCCATTGTATGCCTGATATCATGCACTCGCGGCTGGTAACGAGCCTCTTTTTCACGATGGATTCCAGCCAGGTTGCGGAGGATCGGAAAGACCTTTCGGGCCTGGTCATAAGTTAAGGCATTTCCAGATCTTGTAACAAAAAAGGCAGAATCCTCCCCTTGAGGGCATGGCAGTTTTCGCCGCCGTTGCACATAGGCTCGGAGCGTGTCGCACAGCCGGGGACCTATCGGTACCAGGCGGGTTTTAAAGAATTTACCGGTGCGAACCATAAATAGGCTTTCCAGAAAGTTTACGTCGGCCAATGTGAGTGAGAGCGCCTCCCCGATGCGAAGCCCCGTGCTGTAGAGGGTGAGAATGAGAGTATGGAAGGTGGCAGCCCGAAGAAGGCTCCATGGACTTTGGAGTTTATCGGTTGCCGCAAGAAGCCTGCGCAGGTCTTCCGGTGTATAAATATATGGTTTCATAGGTTCTGGGCGCTTAGGCACAGTTTTGGGCAGAGGGATGGAGTCAACGTAGTTGCGGATCATCAAGAAACGATAGAACCTGGTGAGCACCCCAAACTTCTGATGCCAGAAGCTTGTCACGGCGCCTTTCCCAGCAATGAATGCTTGGACTGAAGTGGGTTCGACTTCCGTGATGTCCACATCGCCCATAGCTCTAGAGAATGCCTTAAGGATTCGCGCTTCTGTCTGAAAGCGACCCCCCAAGGCTTGCTTAAAAGCAATATAGTCGGTGACATGTTGATGTAGTTTCATATCAGTCCTCCCAGATCAAAGGTAGCCACTTCACGCAGACCCGGTAAATCAACCTTGGCGTAGATCCGGGTAGCAGAGGAACTGCGATGTCCAAGATGATCACCGATCTCTTTAAGGGAAAAACCCTCCTCAACAAGGTGATTTGCACAGGCATGGCGCAACGAGTGTGGTCCCATGTGCGGTGAGGAGATCCCAAGCTGGAGCATGTGTCTTTTGGTCAAACTATAGAGGCCTCCGCGTGAAATTGGCCTCAGGGGAGCCGAAAAAGTAAGGAACACCTCCCGCCTTGGACATTGCGGGCGGATTTCCTGTAGATACCGAAGGATGGCATTGCCTACTGTCATGGAAAGTGGATAGATCTGACGTCCCCTGCCTTTAACGCGGGAAACCATGATGAGGTCATTTTCCCAATCGATATCTTCGAGCCGCAGCGTTGCGACTTCCGTTGCCCGCAGACCATAGATAGCAAAGAGCATGAGGATAGCCCGGTCACGTATGTCACTCGGCCAGTTCGTTTCCATACTGGCAAGAAGGTTGCTTACATCGTGCCGGGATGGACCTAAAGGCAGGTTCTCCTGAGCGAATATGCGGGGTCCCTTAATGGTTTCCGCTATCAAAGGACCACACCACCCTTTTTTACCGGCATACCGAAAAAATGCTCTAAGACCAGTGGCCATGTTGTTGATGGACACTCGTGAACATCCCTTTGCTCCACAGTACGTCAGAAATGCGTCCAGATCGATGATATCAACAGCAGAAAAAAGACGCTTTTTGGCTCCGTACCAGCATAGAAACTGTTTCAAATAACCACACCATACTTCAATCGTCGTTGAGGATAGCCCCCTTTCATCCTCCATCCACCTCTTGAAATCGGTGATTAGGTGCACAAATGGTGTTCGATCCGCCGGTTCGCGCAAATAGCCTAAAAAACGAAGCCACTTGTTGGCTACACGAACGAACCGATCGCTGGTCCATCGCTCATTGAGTGTATGACCTGAATAGCTCTCTCGCTCAGACCAACCTTTTGCGGCTCTTTTGATCTGGTCGGGGGTTACCCTGAGGTCGGGATAAATGCTGAGTTTTCGGGCCACCCAAAAAAGATCATCGGCCATCACATGCAGTGTTGTGTGCGCATATCCTTGTTGTGCGCAGTGCAGGAGGTAACGCCGTCGTTCCTCTGCAAATGGAGCCTTCTGGTGACGTGAGAGTACAGCAGGAAGTTTGAATAACTTTTTGAACATAGTTGGACCTCCTTTCTTTAAGAATCCAACTATGTTTTAACCGAATTTGCTATTTCATGTCATGGAGACAACGAATTAGGTGCGAATCCATACAACCCGAGAGTGAAGAGAGATAGACTCGCTGAGGATTTTATAGAAAATTAGGCAGGAAAATTGATTTTGCTTATGTGATGTACAAAAAGAAAAGCATGTTGAAATTACTTGATTTTTTTCGTCTACGTCACATAACTGCGGTGGTCACATAATGGATGTATCTTGGCA
>CAYGXB010000382.1:0-3140 GCA_964353605.1 uncultured Bacteriovoracaceae bacterium | reverse complement strand
CCACGATGGGATAGGAAATTCCCTTTACGCCGACCTTGTGAATATAGAGCGGGTTTTCCGGCCGCTGCCGCTGAACATCCTTCATGACTTATGTATGCTCACCATAGAAGGCACAACAGGTTTCGTTCTCCCAGACCGCCACCTCGAGTATCCTCACCGGGGCAAGGACATGCGCTTTCATTCTGGCATAGATGTATTCTGCAATATGCTCTGCCGACGGATTGACCTCGGTGAATATGGGCAGATCGTTGAGATACTGATGGTCCATCTCCTTGAGCACATCCTTGAGGGAGAGCTTCAGGTCCCGGAAGTCCATCACAATCCCCATGTCATCGAGTTCGAGGGCGGCCACGACGACCTCTACTCGGTAATTGTGGCCATGCAATCTTTCGCAATCCCCCTGATAACCGCGCAGATGATGCGCTGCGCTGAAGTTGTCCACTACCTTTGCCCTAAACATGTGCAGTACATAATACAACCCCGACCGATCTGCAATAACATCTTCCCATAACATCTTCCCATTTATGCCTTTAATCCTCTCAATAATCAGTCGGAAAAGATCATTCCCCTCCCCCACCTAAATCTTCAGGGGGCTAGGCATCCCTTGGGGATGGAGAGACACGGTATGGCGCGCCCACCCCACCGCTAGCGGATCTTTGGATTTCCTTGAGACTGTTGAAATAGCCTCTCGGAGTCAAGGGTTTGAAAGGGTTGAGCTTTAAGGGCTTGTAAGATCGGCGGATTTGGTATAATATTTAAGCCAGATGGCAGAAAAAGAGGTTGACAGGGCTTAAATGCCAACCATAGAGTTTGCAGACACGCATATCGTGCGGCAGCTGGCTGGCGACAGCTGTTCCCACCTAAAGATACTCGAGGAATGCATCGGCGTGCGGTGTTCGCTCAAGGGAAACACCATTGAGGTCAAGGGCGAAGACTACGATGTGGAGCTCGCTGAACATACGCTCACTGACCTCTACAAGCTCCTGAAGGAAGGTTTCCCGCTCTATCCATCCGATATCTGGTATGCGGTGAGGATGCTGGCGAAAAATAGGAACATCAACCTGCAGGACGTGTTCATGGACACGATCTACATCTCCTCTTCGAAGAAGGTGATCATGCCCAAGAGTTTCCAGCAGAAGATTTATATCGATACCATGCGGGCCAGGGACATCGTCTTCGGGATCGGACCGGCGGGGACGGGGAAGACGTATCTCGCCATGGCCATGGCCATATCCGACCTGTTGAAGAAAAATGTGGAGCGGATCATCCTCACCCGTCCGGCGGTCGAGGCCGGCGAACGGCTCGGATTTCTCCCGGGCGACCTGGAGCAGAAGGTCAATCCATACCTGAGGCCGCTCTATGACGCACTCTATGACATGCTGGATCATGATTATGTCCTGCGGCTCCTCCAGCGGGATTCAATCGAAGTGGCACCGCTGGCGTTCATGCGAGGGAGAACCTTGAACGATGCTTTCATCATCCTAGATGAAGCACAGAACACCACTTCCGAGCAGATGAAGATGTTCCTCACCCGGTTGGGTTTCAATTCCAAGGCCGTGATCACCGGTGATGTCACACAGGTGGATCTGCCGACGAGTACAAAATCGGGCTTGATTGAAGCCTCCCGGATATTGAAGGGCATCGAGGGTTTGAGTTTCGTTTATTTCAGCGAGGACGATGTGGTGCGTCATAGACTCGTTTCCGAGATCATCAAGGCCTATGACAGGGGCGAGGGATGAATATCGTCGATGTACAGGTCTTGCAGGAAAAGCTGAAAATCGATGCAAGGCGCGCGAAGAGGTGGGCTGAGGAGACCCTGAAAATACTGGGCCATAGAGATTCCGAGCTCTCGGTGGTGCTCGTGGATGACCAATACATTCAGCAATTGAACAAGCACTATCTGGGCAGAGATAAGCCGACCAACGTCATAGCCTTCCCCCAGCAGGCAGGAGAACGACCACGGGCTGGACACCTTGGCGACATAGTGATCTCGCTGGAACGGGCGGATGCCGAAGCGAAAGACGCAGAGATGCCCTTTGAGGAGCGTCTGATGGAACTTCTGGTGCATGGGATCTGCCACCTGTGCGGATATGATCATGAGGGCGAGGGTGAAGCTCAGGCCAGGGAGATGGAGCACCTCGAACGGGAGATCCAGCAACAACTCGGCAATGGATGATAAGCGGCCAGGAATCGGGCTTCTCACGGCTGCTCTCGTCTGGGGTTTATTGCTCATTCTTTCGGGAAAAGCCATCGAACAGATGGGCCGGGGTTTGTTCCTGACCTCGACTTTCATGACAGCCTATCTGATTCTGAGCCTGATCTATCGGAAGAGTCTGCAGATCATACGCTTTCAGGATGTAAAAAGGGGTCTCCTGCTCGGTCTGTTCCTCTTTGGGAGTGCCTTATGCGCTGTATCACTGAAGGGCTTGTCCCGGATAACCCTTTTCTTCTTTCCCGTTCTCTTACCCTTGCTATCGATGGTGGTGATGAAAGTAAAACCCGAGAAAAGGGAAATTTTGGCAATGCTTATCGGGGTAACCGGTCTCGCGCTTTTCGGTATCGTGCCCAGTTATGTGGGAGTGATAGGTGCCGTATTGATCGCCCTTTATCTCGTCTTGAGCGCCTGGTATATCCGGGATTCCAGACCCGAACACCTCCTCACGGCGCAGACAGCACTGGCAACGGTGTGTTCCATGGTCCTGGCAGGCGGGCATATGCCATCTGCTATTGCATTATCTTCCTGGGGTGTCGTTCTTGGCGGCGGCATTATTGGTGCGGGATGGGGATTATCTACCCTTGCCCGATCGTTGCAAACGGTTTCACCTATCCAAGCAGGGCTTGTTCTGGGCATGACGCCATGCATACTTGCCCTATGGACGTCTCCTGGCTGTCCTGCAATCGAACCCAGGATAATCATCGGGATGATATTTTTGGCTGCTGGATGTCTCATGGCTATCCTTCCTGTGGCAAAAGAAAGATGCCTTCAAAATAAGAAATAATACGTATTTTCTGATAGTTAGCAGGAAGTATCCAGGCGAAAAAAAGGCTTGCCATGCCAGGTACCCTCTGCTATAGACCATCGACACGGGGCGTGGCGCAGACTGGCTAGCGCACCTGCCTTGGGAGCAGGGGGTCGGAGG
>CAYGXB010000381.1:0-3150 GCA_964353605.1 uncultured Bacteriovoracaceae bacterium | reverse complement strand
CCTGCCCCATACGAGATCATACACCGCCACCATGCCCTTCCTCTAAAGTAGGCTTCCATGTGAAGAACCTTACTTTCAGTTCCGCGAAAAGGCGGCCATTGTCAGTGAGTTTGGAAAAGGGGTTCGATATTCGTCGCAGCCTCGATGGGAACAATCTGAATTGCAAAGCCTTGAGGAGAGGGATAAAGAGGGTGGAAAAGAAACCTCTCGATCGGAAGGCCAGACGAGGAAGGGGGGGCATGATGAAAACCAGACAAAGGAAGCAAGATAGCCCGATAGCCTGGGACGATGATCTTAAGGGCTTTGTCCAACATGCTTTAGCGCTGGGGACGGATGATGCGAAGATCATACCAGCCGCCGGCATCGTCACCGCCCCATGGGTGCGCATGAAATGCCAGTTCGGCTGCGACGGCTACAACCAGGGCCACTGCTGCCCGCCGCATACCCCGACCCCGCGGCAGACCCAGGAGGTCATCGACTGCTATGCACGCGCCCTCCTCCTCCACTGCAAAGGGGACGCCAGTCCGACGAGGATCGTCATCAAGCTGGAGCGCGAGATATTCCTCTCCGGGTACTACAAGGCCCTTGGTTTTGGCGCCGGCCCGTGCAGGGTATGCCGGACGTGCCCTCCGGAAGAGTGCCGCCACCGGGATAAGGCGCGCCCCTCCATGGAAGCCTGCGGCATCGACGTCTATGCCACCGCCCGCGCCCATGGCTTTCCGATCGAGGTCGTCAAGGACTATGCCTGCGATACGAACTATTACGGGCTTGTCCTCATCGATTGAAGAAGAGCTCATCCTTGGCCCCCCTTGAGAGACCAAGAGGGATCGGGTGGGGGGGGGGAGCTCTTTCTCTACTCCCGCATGATGATAGAGGGTGCCCCGCAGGCTGCCCGTTCGGCCGCCACCCCGTCGAGGACGAGATCATCCACGTCCTCGAAGATCAGGGCCGCCCTCCGGTCGGGCAGGGTAAACCCGAGCTGCACATCGTGGAATGCGAGCCCGCGGACGTGGCGGCAGAAGAACCCGTAGGCCGGCGGTATACCGGGGACGATGTACGGCGGGTCCGGATATACCCCGGAACTCTCCCGGACTTCTGGGACAGCCCTGGAGGAGGCGAACTGGGGTCTCCCGCCCTTGCAGGTGATCGAAATATCCTCCAGGACGATGTTCTCGCCCACATAACTCCCCTCCACAG
The DNA here is from genome assembly GCA_964353605.1 of uncultured Bacteriovoracaceae bacterium. Lineage (GTDB taxonomy): Bacteria > Desulfobacterota > Desulfomonilia > UBA1062 > UBA1062 > CAYGXB01. Next base: position 1,953 of record CAYGXB010000381.1, on the reverse strand, counting down.
CGGTGATGCTCGAGGCGCCGGTGCCGAGGCCGCCCGCGGCCACAAAATTCCGGATGCGGACGTTGCGCACCGTGCCGATGGTGGCCTGTTCCGGCGTCCTGAGCCGGTCGCCGACCCGGATGAAAATGGGATAGTTGGCGTTCTCCATGACGATATCGTCCGCCTCAATCCCATCGAGCGTCCCGCCGTCCACCGACATCATGGAGAGACCGGCAAAGGAGGGGAACTTGTCCGGGTTGTGGATCACGCAGTGATGGAACGCGATGTCTCTGAAATCGCCGACCGACTCCGTCCCGATCTTCAGGGCATTGATGAAGGTGGACAGCAGGCAGTTCTTCACGGTGATATTCTCGCAGTCACGCTTGTATCCCAGCGCATAGGAGCTCTTGATCGCTATCGCATCGTCCAGGGATTTGATCTCGCAGCCGGTGATGGTGACATGGCTGGAACACACGGGGTCCATCCCGTCCACACGGACCTCCCGCGCCTTGTATCCGTCGATGAGCACGCGATTGCAGCCGATGAACAGGATGGCCTCGTCCGGCGCATGCGTGATGACGATATCCTTGATGAATACATTCTCGCAGGCCTTAAGCGTAAGCGGTTTCGGGCCGCGCTGGAAGAGCTCATCGTTCAGCTGGTAGAAGATCGTGCTCAAGATCCAGCCCAGCGGGGGCGGCGGAGTGGCATGGATGATCGGCCAGTTCTCGAAGGCATCATTCCCGTCGATCATGCCTGGGCCGACAAATCCCACATCTTGCAGGTCCTCACCCCAGATGAGGCTGCGATGGAAATAACTGTGCGAGCTGTCCTGATACGCGTCCCACGGATTTTCCTCGCGGGGGTCATACTTGTCCATAGCAAGCGTCCCCCGGATGATCGCCCCGGCCTGCAGCTTGAGGGTCACCTGGCTCTGCATGTGGATGGAGCCGGAGAGATAGACGCCGGGCGGGAAAGAGACCGTGCCGCCGCCTGCCTGATGGCAGGCCTGGATGGCGGCATTGATCGCGGCTGTGTCCAATCGCGCTCCATCCCCCACGGCCCCGAAATCCCGTACGTTCACCTCTGCCCCTGGTGCGGCGGGCACCCGGGGGGGCAGGTCCGCCACAGTCAGGGAATACGCCTCGTCCGCCCCGGATAGGCTGCTCTCCCGGATGGACAGATCGCTTTGCAGGCTGTGCGCTTCCCAGGTCTCCCGGTAGCTGTCCCGGAGCAGATGCCAGGTCCCGCCCTCCTTGCGCAGCGCCTGCTGCCCCTTCCTGATGATGGATATGATGCAGGTCTCCTCGCGGTCAGCGGGGAGAGTATTCCCCAGCCATTCTTCCCCCTGGGCAGGGAAGGAGCGCATGACGCCCTGCCCCGTGAGGGTAAGCTCGTAATCGAAGGCGATTGCCGACGCATCCCTCTGGAAATGTTCGCAGGTCAGCGTCGCCGTGAGGTCGCCTTCGAGCTCGGGCTTGCCTTGAAGCGTGGTGCGCGGGGCAAACAGGCCGATGGCGTCGCCCTTCACGATGTGCGCCCGAGCGCTGTTCCTGATCCGGTCCGTCCCCGTTGCCCACAAGGGCAGGGGGCTCGCAAACTCTATGGCGGCCTGCAGGTTCGTCCTGTCGGCCGAACTATACAATGCCCAGCCCATATCCGCGAGCGCTTCGCCGTCGTCCTTGACGTATGCCACGCGAACGCGGGTGAGCTCACGCTGCCAGCGGGCGATGAAGGCCTCGGGCAGGGCAAAGCCATCGTGCACGGTAATGAGGCTCGATTCGTAGCGCGTCGCCGTGACGCCCTGCGCCCAGGGGACTTCGGAGGCCCCCAGGCACACCGTCCGCGCCTCCAGCACGGTGTCCCCGAATTGGAACCGATACCCATCAACGGGACCGGCATTGATTGCCCCCTCTGGCTTGCAGCCCGTGACTGCCAGGCAAAGGACGAGCGTCAGGAAGATGCTGACATGTA
>CAYGXB010000380.1:0-3167 GCA_964353605.1 uncultured Bacteriovoracaceae bacterium | reverse complement strand
TGAAGAATCTTGATTTTGCATTTTAAGGGTTAACGGCTTTAGGCAACAGCCCGTTTGGGCTTGACTTCGAACAAAGACAGGGGACAAGCATAGAGCAGGATGCTCGGAGCGATAGCGGGGGATATCATCGGTTCGGTGTACGAGTCCAGGAATATCAAGACCATGGACTTTCCGCTGTTCCACCCCCGTTGTCGGTTTACCGACGACACGGTGCTGACCGCGGCGGTGGCGGATGCGATCCTCTCTGGCCGGGAGTACGGGGAGGTGTTCCGGGAATACTACCGCCGATTTCCGCGGGCGGGGTATGGGTACCTTTTTCACCAGTGGGCAATATCTCCGGATCCGAGGCCGTACAACAGCTGGGGCAATGGTTCCGCCATGCGCGTGAGCCCGGTCGGGTATGCCTGCATGACATTGGAGGAGGTCTTGCGTGAGGCAGAAAGGAGTGCCACGGTCACACACAATCATCCCGAGGGGATCAAGGGCGCTCAGGCGACCGCTGCCGCTGTCTTTCTGGCGAGGACAGGGGCGGCGAAGCTTAAGATCAGGGAATACGTCGAGCGGCATTTCGGCTATGACCTGTCGCAGAGCATCGACGAAATCCGGCCTCATTACACCTTCGATGTCTCCTGTCAGGGGAGTGTGCCGGTAGCGATGAGGGCTTTCCTGGAATCCGGAGACTTCGAGGATGCCGTCCGCCGGGTGATCTCGGTCGGCGGCGACAGCGACACGCTGGCCTGCATCGCAGGCGGCATTGCCGAGGCGTTCTACGGCAAGATCCCCGAGCTGATCAGTGAAAAGGCATTTTCCCTGCTTGATGATAAGTTACGCCACGTTGTAGAAGCATTTCGGGAGCGATACGGCAAATCGATGCACAGATAAAAATTGGAGCGGGAAACGGGATTTGAACCCGCGACTTTAACCTTGGCAAGGTTACACTCTACCACTGAGTTATTCCCGCACCATGCACTTCTATATGCAACCGGATTTTTTTTGTCAAGGCCTGTATGAAGCCAGCATATGAGCCCAGTCCTTCCCCTGGAACATATCCGCTCGGCAAAAAATTCCTAGGTCCATTGCCTGTCTCCTGCACTATGAGATGCCTGCCGCGTCTGGCCCGTTCCATGCATAAATTTCGGGGAGGAATCCCCAACATTGGAGAATCGCGTATGAAGAAGAGACTGGTCATCGGCGTGGGGGCAATCGTGTTCATGCTCCTGGCGGGAAGCGTTTATGGTAACACATCGCTCTCGGTGAACCTGAAGAGCTGTCTCATTGTCCTCGGCGGCACCTTGATCAGCGCCCTGCTCGGCTTTCCCCTGGAGACATTTGGCGATCTCCTCCATAGCCTCAGGAACATCTATCGCCGGGAGGACGATGCATTTGAGGGCACGCTCCAGGATATTACCAAGTTGGCCCGCATACGCCGGTCTTCAGGACCACGTGAGTTGAACGAGGAAGGCAACAAGACCAGGAATACCTTCCTACGCAAGGGCATCGAACTTATTGCTGATGGTTATGCAAGGCATGAGATCCATTTCATCCTGGAGAAAGAATATGAGTTTTACCTCGCCCGCAAGGAATCACAGATCAACATCCTCAACACCATGGCTAAGTTCTCTCCTGCATTCGGATTCCTGGGTACTATTATAGGACTGATCAATATCCTCCACAACATCAACGACTCCTCGCAGATCGCCAAAGGCATGTCGCTCGCTCTGCTGACCACCCTTTATGGCCTGTTGTTCACGAACTTCATCTTTTTGCCCATGGCCAAGAAGCTTTCGGAGCATGTGAAGTCCGAAGCTATGCTGCTCACGATCATTCTCGAAGGGGTGCTGGACATCTCTGAAGGCAAGAATCCAATGGCCATTTCCTACCGGCTCCAGTCATACCTGGAAGCCAATTCGCCAGGGCGTCGATCTCTTCAGGAGCCATCTACAGAAGAGGATGTCCCAGCGGCAAGGCATTTGCTCGGGAAATTTGCCATGAGGAAAGAGGATGTCGCCTACAAGGAAGGATGATTCATCAAAACAGAAAGAGCCTTCGGGAAAAAGGCGGTTTCATCTCCGCCGCGCCTTCATGCTCGAGGCATCTGACGAAGATCCTTTTGTCTGGAGCATTGCCGATATCATCACCCAGCTGCTCATCTTTTTCATCTTGTTGTATGCAAATGCCAGCAAGCTCATCCCACAGGTGCACACTCCGCCTCGATTAGAGGTCAAAACAGTTGAACAAAAGGACAATTCCGTCGATCAGCTCAGGCAGGACGTGGCGCGTTTCATGGAGGAGAACCAGGATCAGAGTTTTTCGCTGCGCTGGGACAAGGAGCGCCCCGTCTTTATCCTTGGCGAACGCATCACCTTTGAAGAGGGCAAGGCCGAGCTCCTGGAGGGTTTTCTGCCAACTCTCAAGCGGATAATGGATTTCATTGCCGCCCAGCAAGGCTATCAGGTCCTGGTATCCGGTCATACGGACAATATGCCCATCAATACCGTCCAGTTTCCCACAAACTGGGAGTTATCCTCAGCGCGGGCCGCAAGCGTAGCCCGCTTCTTATGCAACAACGGGATGGACCCCCAAAGGGTCTCCATCCACGGGTATGCAGAATATCATCCGCTCGTTGAGAATTCTTCGCCTGAAAACAGGCAGGCAAACCGCCGCGTCGAGATCACCTTGACAAGGGAATACTAAGGAAAGACTGTCCCTCTTTAGGATAATCCCCAGCATCCGACCTGCTGCATGTGACTGACGCAGACCATCCCTCCTGTATCTTCTGGGGAGCCAAACATCCGTCGTAGTCGCTGCTCGCCGGACATCGAACCTGGCGAGCAGCGACTACGGCTGATCCTTTTCCCCCTTGGCAATTAACTTCGGCGCAGCGCCCGGCCACCCCGCTCGCCCGTGGCCTTCCCGTTTTCAAGGGCGAGGACACCGTTGACGAGGAGATGGACGACTCCTACGGCGTACTGGTGCGGGTTGGTATACGTGGCATGATCGGTGATGGTGTTCAGGTCAATGACGGCAATATCAGCATAGTGGCCCTCGGTGATTCTGCCCCTGCCCTGCATGTTGAATTTTTTGGCAGGCAGCGAGGTCATGGAGATGAACGCCTCTTTCAGCCCCATGCGCTTTTCCTGCAGGACGAACTGCCGCAGCTTCTTCGG
>CAYGXB010000379.1:0-3190 GCA_964353605.1 uncultured Bacteriovoracaceae bacterium | reverse complement strand
GTTGAATTTATGGACCGTTTTATAGAGATTTTGTCATGAGGGGGGGGGTGAGATGAAAGCATGGGGCATTATCCTCGGTGGCATGCTGCTGTTGACGCTCATGTTGCCTTTGCCCCTGGGGGCGGCGGAGTATTCCCTCGACGATCTCTTCCGGATTGCGCTGGCGCGCTCCGAGCGCATCAAGAGTGCGGAGGAAAACCTCATGATCGCCGAAATAGGCAAGCAGAAGGCGGTCTCCGTCCTGTTCCCCAGACTCTCCGCCTTCGGCTCGTACACGCGCTTCAGTGAGGACAAGTACAACGATCTGAACATGCTCATCCAGCCTGAATCGGCCGGGTCATGGGGACTCAGGGCGGATCAGTCGTTCTCATTGGGCTTGCGGGAATTCACCGCCCTCGGCATGTCCAAGACGAACATCGCCAAGTACCGGATGGATCTGGAGAGCGTCCAGGAGGAGTATCTCCTTCTGGTGGCCAGGGTGTACTACGACGTCCTCAGGGCGGGTAAGCAACTCGATATAGCCGCGGCCAATCTCAAGCGGCTGGCCGACTATCGGAATGCGGCGGAGAAACGCTTCAAGGTGGGCGAGGTGACCAAGACGGTCATCCTGCGGGCGGAGGGCGAACTCTCCGGTGCCCGCTCCGATCTCGTGAATGCCGAGAACGGTCTCAAGCTCGCGCGAGCCCTGCTCGCCCGGCTGGTCGGCATCGAGGAGGAGTGCAGCCTCAGGGAGGCCCCACCCGAGGAGCGGGAGATTCCCTCCCTCGCGGCGCTGAAGGACACCGCCTTTGCAGAGCGCTCGGATCTCAAGGGCCTGGAGTACGTGAAGAAGATGGCCGCCCAGCAGCGCTCCTATGCCTGGGGGGCCTATTGGCCGAGCCTCTCCCTCTCTGGGGTGTATTCGAAGGCGGACCAGGACCCTACCTCGCTCACCCTCAATAAGGAGAGCACGTATCTCAACCTAGCACTGAACTTCCCGCTCTTTCAGGGAGGCTTCCGGAAGGCCGATGTGGATGAAGCCACCGCCAAGGAGCGGCAAGCCTCCTTCCTGTACGAAGACCTGAAGAAGACCATCGGCATCGAGGTCGAGAGCGCCTATCTGGAGCTCTCGAACGCGAAAGAGGTGATAAAATTCCAGGAGGACCAGCTCAGCTTTGCGCGCGAGAATTACCGGGCCGTGTCGCGGCAGTTCGAAGTCGGGCTGGCCAATAGCATCGATGTCATGGACGCCAATACACTCCTGGTCTCTGCGCAGAGGCGACTGGCCGATGCGTACTACGCCTATCAGATATCCATCCTCAAGGTGAAACGGGCGACTGGGACGTTGTTGAAGGAGATCATGGCGACTAGCACAGGCAGCGGCGGCTCAGGGGAGGTCTTACCTGCCCGGTCTGCGCTCGATATTGCAGGCAAGGAAAGGGGAGAGTAAATTCATGGGAAGACGAACAATGCCACCCACTGATGAACCCATGGGAAACCGAACAATCGTGAAGATCGGCAGCCTCCTGTTGATCGCGCTTCTCTGCTTAGCAGCCTTGGGGGCGGGATGCAGCGGGAAAAAGGAGGTCAAGGCGCCTGAGAAGGTCGTCAACATCAAGGTGGCCGTGGTCGAGAGGCTCCCTGTGCGGCCATACCTGGAGGCCCTGGGCACCCTGGAACCAAATGACGAGGTGAAGGTCAGCTCCGAGGTGGACGGCACCCTAAAGGCTATCCGTGTGGATGAGGGCAACCCCGTCACCAAAGGTACGATCCTAGCAGAGGTGAACGATACGGATTACCGGCTCGCTGTGGATAATGCTCAGGCCGCGCTCAAACAAGCTGAGGCGAGTCTTGCCAACATTAAGATAGAGTACCAGCGCAAGGAGGCCCTGTTCAAGGAAGAGCTCGTGACCAAGCAGCAGTTCGACGACGTTTCCACGCGGCTGACTATTGCCGGTCAGGATCTCGATCGCGTACAGGCAAATCTTTCTCTGGTCAGGGAAAAGCTTACCAAGACTATCATCCGTTCCTCCCAGGTAGGTATTGTGAACGAAAAGATGGTCACCGCCGGAGACTTCGTTAGGGCCGGCATGCCTATCTTGACCATTATCCAGATCGACCCGTTGAAACTCTCTTTTACCGTGGCGGAAAAGGATATCGGCGCCATGAAGGAGGGTCAGGATGTCATCTTTAGCGTGGACCCCTTTCCAGGGAAGGCCTTCACGGGAAGGCTGAGCATCATCTACCCGAATCTGGAAGAGCGCACGCGGACGCTAAAGGTCAAAGCAGTGATACCGAATCTTTCACTGCAATTGAAGCCCGGCCTTTTTGCGCGGGTAAAGGTGTATACCGGGTCGTCGCGGGAGGCCGTCGTCATTCCCATCACCGCCATCCTCTATGAGGGGACCAAGATCAAGGTCTTCCTCCTCGAAGGGGAGCGGGTAAAAGCGAGACCTATCCAGGTTGGTGTGAAATATGGGGAAATGATAGAAGTTATCGAGGGGCTCAAAGGTGGAGAGCAGCTGGTTGTCGTTGGTCAGAACAACCTCGCGGAAGGGATAAAGGTGCATGTTGTTCAATAACGGTATAAGAGAAGGCGGATTCTTCACCCAGAAAGGATGACGGGTTATGTGGATCTCGGACACGTCGATCAAGCGGCCGGTCTTTGCCACCATGTTCATCCTTGCGCTCGTCGTGCTGGGGGTGGTCAGCTACCCGGAGATCGGGGTGGACCTCTTTCCCAAGATCGACTTCCCCATCGTGAGCATCACGACCCGTCTGACCGGCGCCAGCCCGGAGATCATGGATATCGATGTCACGGACAAGATCGAGGGCGCCATCAACACAATCAACGGCGTGAAATCCATCTCCTCCGCCAGCCTCGACGGGGCCTCCAGCGTTATCGTCGAATTCGTCCTCGAGCGGGATATCGACCTCGCCATCCAGGATGTCCGCGAACAGATCGCGTCGATCCGCTCAAAACTGCCGGATGACATCACCGAACCCGTCATCCGGAAGGTGGACCCTGATGCCAACCCCGTCCTGTGGATAAACCTGACAGGCCAGAAATCCCAACTAGAGCTCTCGACCTATGCAGATGAGGTCCTCAAGGACCAGCTCCAGAGGATCGACGGCGTCGGCGCCCTACAACTGGGGGGTCTACGCCTGAGGCAGGTGCGCATTTGGTTGGATGCGGCAAAACTCAGGGCCT
>CAYGXB010000378.1:0-3193 GCA_964353605.1 uncultured Bacteriovoracaceae bacterium | reverse complement strand
ATCCTTCATGATGAGCGGCATGCACCAGCCGTCGATGAGGATATGGTGGTAGCTCCAGAGGAAATGGTGCTTCTCCTTACCAAGCACGAAGAGATTCAGACGCAGGAGAGGACCCTCTTCCATGGGGAATGGGGTTTGCTTGTCGTGTGCACGGAATTCCCGTATGGACTTTGCTTGGGCGACCTGTTCGAGATGGTCCAGGTTGTGCACCACAAGATCCACGGGGAGATTCTTGAGGACGATTTGGACCGGTTCCTTGACCTTGGTCCACTTGAACACTGTGCGCAAGACCGGGGTGATGGCGATGAGGTGATCCCATGCCTGCCTGAAGCTCCGAATATCGAGAGGACCCTGGATGGTGAATGAAAACTGCTCGAAATAGACCGGGGTGGCCTCGTCGTAGATAGTATGGAACAGCATTCCCTTCTGGGTGGGCGTTAGGACATAGATATCTTGTGTGTTCTCTTTGGTGACGAATGTCATACGCATCCTCCCAACATGCTACTCATAAATGCTATTTAAATCCTCCTGATCGATTCGGGCGAGTCTGAAGTCCGAAGGGGTGATGTCGAAGCTGTCCGGTGATAGACAATGCGCTATGATGTTTAAGACCTCGTTCACGTATCGCTCCGCAAGGTCCTCGATAGCCGCCCGGGTATGCTTGTTCCTGCTATACCCAAAATCGATCAGCAACCGCCCGTCTTCTACCTTGCAGTTGATATCGATGAGATGGGTACGCCTGTTCAATGGATCTCCCGCCAGAGACGGGATCTCGTCGGTCAGCTCAAAAGCGCCCGCTCCTCCGGCCTTGCCGACCTGACCCAGGTAGTTGAAGAGCACCTGCGCTCTGCTCGCTGGGACAAGCCCCTTCTCACTATACTTAAGCACCCCGTAGTTGAAGCCCTTACGCGGTATCCGCCTAAGTTTCTCTTTCATGTACTTGACTTGATCCGCCAGTGCATCCTCTGGACGGATGGACAGCACGACCGGGTACAGCGAGGTGAACCAACCCACGGTACGCGTGATGTCCACACCCTCTATGACCTCCTCCCGGCCGTGTCCCTCCAGATCGAAGATCACGGTATTATGCCCGGTCCATGCGGCAAGCGCCCGCATGAGGGCTGTCAGGAGAAGATCATTCACCTCCGTATTGTAAGCCTTGTGGGCATCCTTCAAGAGGTTATCCGTCTCCCTTTCTGCGAGGTATTTGCGCACAATGGACAATGAAGCCAGATCGTTCGGACCTTTATCCAGAGAGGTGGGTAGAGGGGGGGGGTTCATTCCGAGCTCTGTCTGCCAGTATGCGTCTTCATGGAGCACTTCGACGTGCTTGGCGTACTCGGAGAGCTTCAGCGCCCATTCCTTGAACGAGGTGGTCTTTTCCGGTAAGACGATCTCTCCTCCGGATAAAGCATTCCGGTAAGCGTTCAAAAGGTCCTCGAGGAGGATCCTCCAGGAGACACCGTCGACTACAAGGTGGTTTCCCACGAATGCGAGGTATTCCATCCCCACCGTGCGATACAAACCCGCACCGAACAACGGCCCTCGGGATATATTGAGTGAGGTTTGCAGGCTGTTGATCTCCTGTTCGAGGGCTGCCTTATCAGATACATCCTTGACAACGAAGTGCACTGTCTCGCCAATTGGCTGGAATATCTGCACGCCATCCTGAAACCTGCTCCGAAGTGCATCGTGGTGATCGAGCAGGGCTTGCAGGACCTTCTTCATCACGGATACGTCGATGCCCAGTGTGGTTTTGAACACGAGCGACTGATTGAAGTGGTTCGCATTGTTCAGCTTTTGGGCGAAGAACCATTGCTGAATTGGGATAAGGGGGGCGCTGCCGGTGATCTCCCCCTGCTCCGCCTTCACGACCAAGACCCTCTGGACCATGAGGGCCAGCTCGGCAATAGTCTGATGCTCGAAGATATCTTTCGGGCGGATGAGGTAATCCCGGTTCTTCAATCGCCCCACCACCTGGAGGCTGATGATGGAATCGCCGCCCAGGTCAAAGAAGTTATCGTATATCCCCACCTTGTCGATCCCGAGGACCTCCTGCCATACCTCGGCAATGGCCTGCTCGACTTCGCCGCGCGGCGCAACGTATTCGCTGGCAATCTCGGGCCTGACGCCCTCCACATCTGGGAGGGCATCACGGTCCACCTTCCCGTTCGGGGTAAGCGGCAGGGCATCCAGGCGCATGAAACGTGCAGGTACCATGTATTCCGGGAGCAAATCCTTGAGGAACTCTCGCAATTCTCCGGACGGGATGTCCCGCTCGGCGACATAGTATCCAACGAGATAACGTGCTCCGGTACCCTCATCCGTCCTGTCCATCACGACACAATCATGGATACCTTCGAACCTGGCCAATACGACCTCGACTTCACCCAGTTCGATGCGGTGTCCGCGGATCTTGACCTGATGATCCATGCGGCCGAGATATTCGATATTCCCATCGGGTAGCCAGCGTCCCAGATCACCCGTGCGGTATATCCTCTCGCCCGGCTGATACGGATTGGGCACAAAGCTCCGTGCGGTGATCGCCTCCTTGTTGAGGTAGCCGCGCGCTACCCCCGGGCTCGCGATGCAAATCTCGCCGACAACCCCGATCGGTACGAGGTTGAGTTCATTCCCAAGGATGTAGATCCTGGTGTTGGCGATCGGTTTCCCGATCGGGACATTGACGCAATCCGGGTCGAGCGCAGTGAACTTGTATACGATACACCCCACGACCGTCTCGGCCGGACCGTACTCGTTGTAGATAATAGCACCCGGATATTTCTTCTGGATCGACCGGGAGATCTTGGCGGAGAGAGCCTCACCGCCGAGAATGAGGCGGTTCAGACGCGCACTCTTCACGACGTCCTCGTCCATGAGACGATCGGCGATCTCAAGGTGGGCCGGCGTCAGCTTGGCGATATCACAGTGCTCAGAACTGATCACCCGTCCCACGAGCTCAGTGGGATCGAGCCCGACCGGCTGGATCTCTATGCCTTCACCCGCCACTAAGGGGGCGAACAGACTCGTGACCGTGAGGTCGAACGACATGGATGTATAGAGCGGGAAGATTCCATGACCGCGGATCTCATAATAATCCACGGCCCAGGTGATGTAGTTCACGAGCCCCTGGTGCTCGATCTCTATCCCTTTCGGATCCTCCCTTACCCTTAGAAACCCGGTCGGAGTGTTT
>CAYGXB010000377.1:0-3200 GCA_964353605.1 uncultured Bacteriovoracaceae bacterium | reverse complement strand
GATCTAATCTTTGCATTGTATGTCTCCTTTCATAATTTCGATAAGTATTGTCTATACAATAAACTAAAAAGCTTAATTAGTATACAGACAGGTGCTAATTGTTTATGTGCAAGCAAAATCCGAAAAAATTTTCAGTTTTGGGGTAACACTTTATCTCCGTTGTTTACGCCAAACATTCTTCCACAAGGTTGAATGCCTCCTGCCGTTGGGTCAGACTCAGTGACTGAACCGCTCCCAGGGCATCCGATATTTTTTTCTTCAAAACTCCCATGTACTGATACTGATCTTTGAGATTCTGTAGCATCTGTTTGACCAGTCTGATGCTGGTCTCTCTGATGAAGCCGACTTTTGTTTTGAGTACCTCTTGTAACATGGCCACGAGATTTTCAATCGTGGTCGGTTGCGCCGTCTCCACCATCTCCTGGTGTTTCTGACGATCTCTTTCTTTCATTTGCTGCTCATTGTAACGTTTGTAGCAATAATCTTGATGCTTCTGCTCGCCCATCTCTTTTTGGACACGCTTGAGGATACCGAAAAAATAGGGCATGGTGCGGCGGTTCTGATCCCGTCTGATTGCTGTCAGGAATGCCTCCTCGGATTTGGCGATGGCCTCCTGGTCATAATAGACAATGCATGTCTGCGCCCTTTTTAAACTCGGCTCATCAATATTCAAGTTGTGATAGCTGATCAGCCAGCCTATGCGGTCAATCTTCCGCTGACGATCCGGATCATCCGGTTTTTGCGCCCGCTGCTTGTAATGGTCTCCTTTCTGTTGCCGTACCTCCTGGGATGCAGGGTGTCTCATTATCTCTTCCGGTGATTGGCGATCCCCGAAAAGAGGCAGACGGTTGCGCATGGTGATATACACAGAAATGATCTTTTCCAGAACGCTTTTGGCCAGCAACGCCGGTGAAGAGCTATTGAGCACAATGGGTCCGACCACTTCCTTAATCCCGGAAAAAGCGCTCTCCGCAGTGCCGTTCCCTTTAGGATTGCCGGGACCGGCAGGAAGTAACTTAATCTGACACATCGAAAGGTAATCCTTGACTTCGCCAGAAAGATTGCCGCTCCCATGATCCGAAACCATCGCCAGAGGAGACCCCCATAAAGTTCTGTGCGCCTCGATCACCCGGATCACCTCCGCCGCCGTCTCACTGCCGGAAACGCTGAAAGCACTGTGCAAATAACTCTGGACATCCACCGCCAGCTCCAAATTGAACTTGTAACAGACGCCGTCCAGTATGACCTTGAACTCGCTACCGTCAACGCTGATAAGTCCATTGGGTATGCTCTGCTTTAATTTCTGATAAAATCCCGGTCGTCTTCTCCGGGCGCTGACCTGGTAGAGATCATTGGCAACCAGGATATCCGCCACCGTCTTACTGCTGAGGTTAATCTCCGCTTCCGTTGACAGCCGCCGGGTAAATGACTTGAGACGCAGACGTTGTCCTTTATCCCGCATATCCTTCGCAATATCTATGATCTTACGCACTATCTCCACCGTGACCTTACCCGTCTTGCCCCGTTCATCCAGCATGACCAGGGGCGTCATCCCCTCATCAAAAAGCTGACTCCATTCCGACAAGGCGCTGATCTTCAAACCCAGAACCCACGCCGACCTCTGAAGACCTTCTTCCTCCTTGCGGATAAACGCTACCGCACAGGCTTTTTCGGGATCACCGTAGTGTTTTTTTTACCTGCCAGCAACTTGTCCACACCGTGAATGAACCACGCCGCCTTGCGGCCCTCATTCTCAAAACGAACACTTTTGTAAAGCGCAGCCAAGTCCGCATACTTCCCCTTCAGTTCGTCATGCTCCCGTTGGAGGACCGACAGCTGTTCATCCGACTTTCCCAGTTTGCTCTCCCATTCATATCCGGTCTTGCGGGATATACCCGCCGCATCGCAAATGCCGCTTACATCGATATCCTTCGGAAGATCCTTCTCTTTGATGATCTTCCGGGCGCGAATCAAAATCGCCACTTCATCCGCACTAAACTGCTTTTCCATTGCCGCCTCCAAAAAGATCCACCGGTTGACCCAGTATATATAATGCTACCCCACCACGCGAATCCATTACCAGATTCATTAAACTGCGAGAAACGCCATCTGACTGATAGCACATCTTCGCATCCGGGTCGATCTTCTCAGAAATGGTCCTCCTTACTTCATCCGCCCGCCCATGAAAACGATCCGCCGGCACCAGCAGTCCACCGATCCCCTGATGGGTGCGTCGGTAATTATACATCTCCACCCATCCCGACAAGGCCGATTCACATTCCCCTGTACCATTGAAGTGCCGCTGGCTGATCAACTCCTTCTGTACCTGTTTGTTCACAGACTCTATCTTGCCCAGCGTCTGTGGATGATGGGGGCGGGCGTGAGTCTGGTGAATCCCTTCAACTTCCAAAAACTTCTCAAAGCGATTCACCCCGTGCCATGAATAAAAAACAAACCCGCGGTCGGTCAAAACCTCCTCCATCTTCCCATAACGATCCATCGCCCCACGAACCAGGCCAATCACCTCATCCACACTGGTCTCCGTCAACAGGCGATACCCCAAAAGAAATCGGGAAAAATCATCCAGCAGCAACAACAGATAGACCTTCTGCTTGTTTATAAAAAACTCCAAAATGTCCATCTGTGCCAACTCCAATGGTCGTGACGCCTCGAATCGCTGGGACGCTTCCTTCTCCCGTTTCTTCCGTATCCCATGGTAACCGTTGGCCTCCATGATCCGCTGCGCCGTCCTGGTCGATACCGTTACCCCCTGACGTCGTAGCTGGTTCCTCACCTGGCTGGGGCCAAATCCAGGATGGCGCTCCCATGTATCAAGCACCCCCTTTTCCTGAACCTCTGTCACTTGCTTGACCCCACGGCCCCGACTCTCAGAACAGGATGACAAAAATCCTTCCCTGCCCAGAGCCTCCAATTTGTTCCGCCATTCATACACTGTCGTGTAATGGACACCCGCTATATCTGAAGCATCCTTGATCCCAACCTCCTGCGCACTCTCCAAAACTACCAACTTCTGCTCCTGATTCAAATGACGACTCTTTTCCATGTCACTTCCTCCTTCTCAAATTTCGGAGAAAGTGTTACCCTCTACCAACTCAAATTTTCTGGTTTCTTAGTAGCACAAGCACGTAGTAGATGTAGTCGTCCTCCAGGACCTTGCCTATCCACTTCGCGAGGAAGGT
>CAYGXB010000376.1:0-3230 GCA_964353605.1 uncultured Bacteriovoracaceae bacterium | reverse complement strand
TTGGCGCATTGGATGTATATGTTCAAGAATAGCGAAATGATTTCGGGATAATACAGCGAGCGGATAACTTCGATTGTCAACGGGCTACCCTTCTCTTCCTGAAATACAGGAACCATGCGAAGTTGATTGCGACCAGTATGATTACCGGGTACTGCCGCAGGACGTCACCCTGCCCGGTTATGTCCCCTGCGCTGCCAAAGAGGTCATAACCCATCCAATGACTCCTGTTTTTATTCATTCTGATCGAGCAAAATATTGTGTTTTTGTGCAGTCTGAATGAAAGATATTTATAAAGCGAGCAGTGCGTTTGGAATGATGATGCAAAAAGTGTATCGCTTTATTTAAAAAGTGTTACAAAAATTGTATAACTTTAGAAACGTGCAATTAAGTATATCCATTAATAATAGATAAAATTATCCATTGCTAATAGAAATATTTATAAATGCCTATCTTCATATGTAGGATATGCTCAGCAAAGAAATTCTTGAGGCGGTTATCCGGTCACAGAGGGAATGGGTCCTTAATTTGAATAAGGGCGTAAACAGGAGCAAATTAGGCGACGTCAAATTGCTGGAATCCTTTGCGCTGGTTATCTCGGGGATAAGAAGATGTGGAAAAAGCACGCTGTTAGGCCAGATTCTGAGCAGAGAAAAGAGATTCTATTACCTGAACCTGGAAGACCCACGACTCGAAGGTTTTGAGTTGAAGGATTTCAACAGGGCTGATGAAATTTTCAAAGAGCTATATGGCGAAGGAGGTACGTACTTCTTTGATGAAATCCAGAATATTGACAAATGGGAGTTATTCGTCAGATTCCTGGCTGACAACAAGGCCAGAATGGCGATTACTGTATCAAACGCCTCCCTGCTGAGCAGGGAGCTTGGAACCAAGCTCACCGGAAGGCACCTCAGTTGCGAATTGTTCCCCTTTTCCTATGAGGAATTCCTGGAATATTTCAAAATGCAGCCATCGGTGGACACCTTTTCCGAATACCTTTACAAGGGCGGGTTCCCGGAATTCCTGAGGGAAAGGGATCCTACCCTTCTGCATGAGCTATTCAGGGATGTGATGATGAGAGACATTGTGAACAAATTCGGCATCAGGAACACGTCCATCCTAACTAAATTGGCCGCATATCTGATAAGCAATGTCGGCGAGGAGTTCTCATTCAATTCCCTGAAAAAGATGTTAGAGGTGAGATCCGTCCAGACCATCGCCGACTATATATCATACCTCGAAGATGCATACCTGATATTCACAATCCCAAAATTTAGCTATTCATTCAGGAAACAGCAGATGAACCCCAAAAAGGTGTATTCCATAGACAACGGGCTCTCACATCATAATTCCGTTTCTTTCTCCAAGGACAAGGATAAGATGCTGGAGAACACCGTATTCCTGAGCTTGCGGAGGAGATATTCACAGATATTCTATTTTCAAAAGAATAATGAATGCGATTTCATAGTAAAAGAGGGCGGAAAGGTCGCACAAGCCATACAAGTGTGCCATGAAATAAACGATGATAACCAAAAAAGGGAAATGGAAGGGCTGGTCGAAGCGATGAGGGAATTGAAGCTGCATCATGGGCTGGTCCTAACCTACGACCAGGGAGACGAGCTTGAGATCGATAGAAAGAGAATAATGATGAAGCCCGTCTGGAAGTGGCTGCTCGAAAGATGAGCGCTTGCCTTCATCCGGGCCGTTGGAGAAGTCATGGCAGCAATTCTGGCGATGGTCCTGATTGCATTCACATAACTTCGGGTGCTTGCGGATTCAGCGTCTCTTCCTGAAATACAGGAACCATGCGAAGTTGATTGCTACCAGCACCGCGACCAGTATGATCACCGGGTACTGCTGCAGCACGTCCCCCTGCCCGGTTATCGCCCCGGCGCTCACGCCGACGATGTCCGTGCGGATCGAGTTCAGGCCGACCTTCATGTTTATTTCCCTCTCCGTGACCTTGCCTCCGTAGTAGAGCTTCAGCGCAGTCAGGTAGTCCCCCTCGTTTATCCCCTCGGTGTCCCAGTATGCGTAAAGGTGTGCCTTCTCGAACTCCGTCATGTCGATGGATGCCGATTTGATGTCGGCCACCTTGTCGCCCCTGCCATTGCTTATCAGCAGGCTGGCGTAAACGCCGTCGATGCGCTGGTTCCACCTGCTCTCCGCCGCTATGTCGAACTTGGCGATCCCGCCGAGACTGAAGTCCTTCACTGAAACGTCGGTTATGTCCACCAGCATGTTGCCGACGTAGAAGTTCTTCTCCGCCTTCCCGACCTCGCCGTCGTACCTCACAGTCGCCACGGCATGGTACATGCCGGGGTTCACAGCAGCCCTCCACTCTCCGACCAGTTCCGCCTTCTCCATGGATTTCACCGGGGCCTGGCCGAGGCCGAGCGAGGCTATGACCTCGTTGGTCGGCCCCAGGACCTCCAGCGTTCCTTCGGCACTGGCTATGTCCTCCTTGCCAAGGTTGAAGAGCTTGACGAAGAACCTGACGGATTCGTTGGGGACTGCCTCCTGGACAGACATGTCGAGCTGGAGCAACTTGCCGGGGTACGGGACCTTCACCCTCAGCTGGTGTATGACTGCAACGGTGGCTATTATGCTCGTCTCCCCTTCGGGCGCCTCCGGGCCGGGCGGAAGCTCCATCACGACTATCTTGGCCCAGTGGTCCCCCGGCGGGTCGAGCCTTTCGGGCAGCTTGACCGTGTAGGTGAAGGGCTTCGAGTTGTCAGACTCGTTGAACGCAACGATAGAGCTGCCCAGTATTATGCTGTCCTTCAGGTCTCCCTCGGCGTAGACGTAGGCGTTGAACTGCTTGTGCTCGTTGTTCGTTATCGTGAAGGTGACGGCCTTCTCAAGCCCCGGCTCGAAGTCCATGGTCGCCCTTCCGGGGATGACCCCTATGGCCTGCGCCGTCCCTGCCAGCGCGGCAAGCAGCGCCAGCGCTACCGACGCTGCCAGCACGATCCGCCACGCATCACTTCTGCTCTGCCTTGACAGACTCCTCCCCTCCTATCTCCATCGTGCGGTTGACCGCAAGCGTGAACGCGCCCGTGATCCCGCTCCTGAAAAGGAGCAGCTCCGTATTCCCCGAATTGACGAGTGTCCTAGGCGCGGGCCTCGACAGCGCGACCGACGAGACGACTGTGAACATCGACGGCCCGGCCTCTGCCCCCCCGGACCTGACCTTCCACCAGTAGGTGCCGAACTCCAGCTCCTGCGGGAGC
>CAYGXB010000375.1:0-3238 GCA_964353605.1 uncultured Bacteriovoracaceae bacterium | reverse complement strand
CTGCTGCCGGTTACGGCCCCTCCGGCATTCAACACGGCCGCCCACTTCCTCGGGTTGAAGACGGTAAGCGCGCCGGTTGGGCAGGATTACCGGGCCGATATCACGGCCGTGCAGGATGCCGTTTCAGACAACACGGTCATGCTGGTCGGGAGCGCCTTTTCCTATCCCCATGGGATGATCGATCCGATCGCGGAGATGTCGGAACTGGCATTGGAGAACAATATCTGGTTCCATACGGACGCCTGCTTGGGCGGGTTCATGCTGCCGTTCCTTGAACAGACGGGGTATGCGGTGAGACCCTTTGATTTCAGGCTGGCGGGCGTCAAATCCATTTCCGCCGATATCCATAAGTACGGGTATACGCCCAAAGGGGCTTCAACCATCCTGTATCGTTCCAAAGACTTGAGGAAATACCAAATCTTCGCCTATTCCGACTGGCCGGGGGGGGTCTATGGAACGCCGTGCGTTTCAGGTGCCAGACCCGGCGGTGCAATAGCTTCCGCATGGGCGGTCATGCATTACCTGGGGCGCGAGGGTTTCTGCCGACTTGCCAGGCGCGCCATGGAAACCACAGTGAAGCTGCGCACGGGCATAGCGAAGATCCCCGGGTTATACGTGCTCGGCGATCCCGATGCCACCGTCCTGGCCTTCGGCTCGACGACCCTGAATATCTATGACCTTCAGCAGGTCCTGAAGAAGATGAACTGGCATATCGAAAGCCAGCATCTGCCGCCCTGCCTCCACCTGACGGTTTCGCCGGTACATGCCGAGACCGCCGATGCATTCCTGGCGGACCTCGCCGTGGCCTGCACAGAGGCTGCAACGATAAACGATGCAACCCGGGCCGAGGATGCCGTCCTATACGGCGTCATGGGCACCCTGCCGGACAGGAGCATGGCCAAGGCCATGGCCGTCGAATACCTCAATGACCTGTACAGCCTGAAATAGTCATGACCAACCGGCTGATCCTGATGAACGCCGTGCTGGTGGTGGCGCATGCCGTTGAGTCTGTGCTCGGGTTCGGCGCAACCATCACCGCCTTCGGGTTGGGACTGTATCTGTTCCCGATAAACACCCTGTTGGTCGTACTGGTCCTGCTGGCGCTCCTTCAGAGTACCTGGCTGGTCATCCGCTGGTTCACGCACATTGAATGGAAGAAGATCTATGCCCGGATCCTTCCGGTAGCCCTGCTCGGGGTGATCGTGGGGATCCTTCTGCGGGACAGGTTCGATGAGGCCGGATTGAAACTGATCCTCGGCCTGTTCATCCTCGTCCTTTCATCCGCCGAGCTGGTGCTCATGGCTGTCAGCCGCAAAAGAACGTCCCGCAACCTCCCCGAAGGGGCCGGGTTGGTCCTGATCCTGACGGGGGGAATTTTCCACGGCCTGCTTACCATTGGAGGACCGCTGATCGTCTATTACGCCAGCCGGCAGCTTTCATCCCAGGGCTCAATCAGGGGCACGCTCGCGTTCATCTGGCTGATCCTGAATATCGTCATGCTCGGGGGATTCCTGCTGGACGGCAGGATCACGGGCGAGGTCCTGAAAATGACCGGCATGCTTCTGCCCGGGTTTGCGGCCGGGATACTGGCGGGCTCACTGCTCAAGGTGCGCGATGATATCTTCCGGATTGTGACCTATGTCATGCTCATGCTCATCGCCGTGTCCATACTTGTCCCATATTTCTAAGGCGACAGGGGCGGGGCGTCGGTATCCCGGATTTCGAAATCGCGGGTTTCCGGCAGCAGGACTATCACGAGGATTGACGCAAGCACAGGCCCTATTGCCATCAGGGAAGCGGCATGCCCGGTGCTGCCGAGCGGCACCGCCAGGAAGCCCACCAGTGACGGGGTCAAGATCTGCGCGAGCCGGCCGAAGATATTGTTGCCCCAGGCCGTAGCGGTCGCCCGTATCCGGGTCGGGAACAGCTCGTTGGTGAAGGAGGCGCAGATGACTGTGAACACGCCTATGAAAAAGGTGCCGAAGACAAGGGCGGCAAATATCCAGACATAGCCTGTCAGTTCGAACGTAGCGATCGTCCCTACACTGCCCCCGAGAAAGAAGAACACGGCCGTTTTTTTCCTTCCGAGAGCGTCCATCATCTTGCCGGCCACGTAATAACCCACAAATCCGAACAGGTAGGCGACGGATGTCGTCAGGCCGACACGGGCGGCGGTCCAGGCAAGCTCGTTGACGACATGGTACGAGAAGAAGTTCATGGCCGTGGTGTAGCAGATGTAGGTAAGGAACCACAGGGCGGAGACCGAGAGCATGTATGTGCGGTATTCGGGTTTGAACACCTCGAAGAAGTCGGGTTTGGCGCCCGCTGTTTCGGCGGTTTTCTGGAAGCGGTGCGTCTCGGTGAAATTCTTCTTGAGGAAAAGGATCAGGAGAAGCGGCAGGCCGCCGATGGCAAAGAGTCCGCGCCAGCCGATCGGCGTCATCGCCATGACCGGCATGAGCAGCGAGGGGAAGATAGCGCCGACCCCCGCCACCCCCTGGAAGAGGGCCAGTCCGCGCCCCCGTGTCTCGACCGGGAACTCCTCGGAGATAACGATCAGGCCGGTGGCCCATTCCGAGACCAGGAAGACCCGGGCTAGAAATTGACAGGCGATGAAATACGTGATGTTGGGCGAAAAGGCGGTGGCGACGCTCATGACGGCGTAGAGGCATACCGACCAGACAAAGACAGGGCGTCGGCCGATCCTATCGCCCATGCGCACGAAAAAGAAGGCGACCAGGGTGCCGACGGCAACGATGGAGAGGGCCAGGCCCGTTGACTCTATCCCGATGTGCATATCCTTCGCGATGAACGGCAGCGTCATATTGATGACCATCCAGTCAAAGCCTTCGAAGAACGAACCGCACATGAGAACGGGCAGGATCGTTTTCTGTCTGGCGGTCAGTCTGAATTTCACATGTGTGTCGGTCGTCATACAGGCCTCCTCATATGTAAGCGTATGGAGGATATCTCACCTGGTGTCAGAATCTATGGCCCCGAGTGTTCGAAACTGGGCAAGCAAGCTCACGTTCAAATAGTGTCGTAATAGTTCGATATCCGATTGCAGTAAGTATAATCTAGCGACGCCAATTTTTCAAATCAATAAATCCGTCTGTCGCGACTCTTTGATAATGTCCCCTACCAGACTCAATAGAAATGTCCCCTATGCGAGAATTTGATAAGAGAGGCCTCATGAGGAGGCCTTGAGAATGGGGGACATACGCATGAGTGAGAAGGA
>CAYGXB010000374.1:0-3262 GCA_964353605.1 uncultured Bacteriovoracaceae bacterium | reverse complement strand
CACTGGTGGAGCCTGAGATCGGGTCCGGCGGTGATAACCGAGCGGCCGGAATAATCGACCCGTTTCCCAAGCAGGTTCTGACGGAAACGGCCTTGCTTGCCCTTAAGCATGTCGGACAGGCTCTTCAAGGGCCGGCGATTGGCGCCGGTGATCACCCGGCCGCGCCGGCCGTTATCGAACAGCACGTCCACCGCCTCCTGAAGCATGCGCTTCTCATTCCTGAGGATGATATCTGGCGCACCGAGCTCCATGAGGCGTTTTAAACGATTGTTGCGATTGATAACGCGCCGATAGAGGTCGTTGAGGTCTGAGGTGGCGAACCTTCCGCCATCCAGCGGCACCAACGGCCGCAGGTCGGGCGGAAGCACCGAGATCACCTTGAGAATCATCCAGGAGGGGTCTTGCCATGGCCTCAAGTAATCGATGTCCTCGTGGGTGAGCCGCTTACTCTCGATGAGCTTCTCGATCACCTCGTTGATCTTCGGGAGGATCTTTTTTTTGTCCTGATAAAGAGATGCATTGTCCCACAGCTTGGTGATCTTGCGGCACTCAGTGAGGATCTCACCCAAGGCCCGCCGGAACTGCTCGTCCTTCTCGAGGTGGAATCGATCCTCGACGAACGCGATGAAATCATTCGGCTCGATGCCGATCATGACATTGACCATGCGCAGGCGTCTCGATAGCTTCTTCTTCTTGGCCTCGCTCTTGGTGTGGGCGATCTCTGCCTTGAATTGTGCGGAGAGACTGATGAGATCGAGGTCGCTGATGAGATCGTCGATGGCCTCGGCCCCCATTTTGGCCGTAAAGCTACCTATGCCATGCTTCTCGACCTCGGAGCGATACTTTTCTTCGGTGAGGAGTTCGCCCTTGCGCAAGGGGGCATCCTTCGGATCGGTAACGATATAGCTCTCGAAGTAAAGGACACGTTCGAGCTCCTTGACGGAGAGGTCGAGCAGACCGCCGATCCTGCTGGGCAGGCTCTTCAGGAACCAAATATGGGCGACCGGAGTGGCGAGTTCGATGTGACCAAGGCGTTCACGTCTCACCCGCGAATCGATGACTTCGACCCCGCATTTCTCGCACACGACGCCGCGGTGTTTCATGCGTTTGTACTTGCCGCAGATGCACTCATAGCTCTTGATCGGTCCAAAGATGCGGGCGCAGAACAGGCCGTCGCGTTCCGGCTTGAAGGTCCGGTAATTGATGGTCTCGGGCTTCTTCACCTCGCCATAGGACCATGCCCTGATCTTCTCCGGCGATGCCAGGCCGATCCTTACCGCAATGTAGTTGGAAGGATCTTTTGGTCTTTCAAAATAACTATATAGGTCTTCCAATGTTAGCCTCCCTTTATTACCCGCGTCCCTCGATCAGTCTGATATCGAGGCCGAGGCTCTTGAGTTCTCGTATGAGCACGTTGAATGACTCCGGGATCCCGGGTTCCAGCTCATGCTGTCCCTTGACGATTGATTCATAGGTACGGGTCCTGCCCGCCACGTCGTCGCTCTTGACGGTCAGGAATTCCTGCAGGGAGTAGGCGGCACCATAGGCCTCGATCGCCCAGACCTCCATCTCGCCGAGGCGCTGTCCTCCAAACTGAGCCTTGCCGCCGAGCGGCTGTTGGGTGACGAGCGAATATGGGCCGATAGAGCGCGCATGGATTTTGTCATCGACAAGGTGGTGAAGTTTGAGCATGTACATGAGTCCGACCGTGACTTTGCCGTCAAAGGGCTCGCCCGTCCGTCCATCATAGAGGGTTACCCTGCCGCCATCGGTAATACCGACATTGCCCATGAGCTTGGCGATCTCGTTCTCCTTGGCGGAGTCGAACACCGGTACGGAGACGTGCAGGCCTTTGTCGCAGATGGAGCGGGCGATCTGGGTGAGTTCCTCACGGGACGCATCCTTGAGTAGCCTGTCCACGCGGGGTGACCGATATATCTTCTTGAGGAAATCCCGCAAAGTATCATTGGTATATTTCTTTTCCATGATCTTGCGCAGGGCCTCTGCCACACCGTGGACCGCCCAGCCGAGGTGAGTCTCGAGAATCTGGCCCACATTCATTCGCGAGGGCACGCCGAGCGGGTTGAGAACGATGTCAACTGGTGCACCATCCGCAAAGAACGGCATGTCCTCCTCGGGCAGGATCCGTGATATGACTCCCTTGTTGCCATGCCGTCCCGCCATTTTATCGCCGACCGAGAGCTTGCGCTTGATGGCGATGAAGACCTTCACCATCTTGTTTACGCCGGGCGGCAGATCATCGCCCTGAGAAAGCTTGTTAATCTTCAAGTCATATAGTTTCTCGATGAGCCGCTTCTGGTAATCGAGCTTACTAGTGATGCGATCGATCTCATGTTCGATCTCCTCCCCGCGCTTGATACGGATGTCCTTGAAATCATCTATGGAGAGACCCTCGAGCTTGGGCTTGGTAATCTTCTCCTTGCTCTTGGCAATAATGGCATCACCGAGATGGGAGATGAGCGGGGCGGCGAGTACCTTACCAATGAGGATACCCTCCAGGCGCTGCCGTGCGGCGACCGAGATGATCCGGAGTTTGTCTTCCTTGTCCTTGTTGAGCGATTCGATCTCCCGCTGCTCGATCTGAATGGTCCGCTCGTCGTGTTCCTGCCCGCGGCGGTTGAAGACGCGCGCATCGATTACCGTGCCCTCTATGCCGGGCGGAACGCGTTGCGACGAGTCCTTGACCTCGCTGGCCTTCTCACCGAATATGGCACGCAGGAGCTTCTCCTCCGGCGAAAGCTGGGTCTCGCCCTTGGGGGTGACCTTGCCGACGAGTATATCGCCAGGCTTCACCTCGGCGCCGATGCGCACGATACCCGATTCGTCGAGGTTCTTGAGCGCCTCTTCGCCTGCATTGGGGATATCCCGCGTGATCTCTTCCGCACCAAGCTTGACATCTCGGGCCATAGACTCGAACTCTTCGATGTGGACCGAGGTGTAGAAGTCCTCCTTGACCACCCGATCGCTAATGAGGATAGCATCTTCGTAATTATACCCGCCCCAGGGCATGAAGGCTACGATAAGATTGCGGCCAAGAGCCAGTTCGCCGTCACTTGTGGCCGGACCGTCAGCAATGATCTCCCCCTTCTTTATGCGCTGCCCTTTCTTCACGATCGGACTCTGGTTGAAGGAGGTGTTCTGATTGGCGCGCTTAAACTTAGTGAGCTTGTAGATGTCGATGCCGGTGTCATCGGGGCTGTCACCGACATTGTCAGCCATGATCACAGTGCGCTGGCTGTCC
>CAYGXB010000373.1:0-3265 GCA_964353605.1 uncultured Bacteriovoracaceae bacterium | reverse complement strand
ACTCCCGCTTCGACCGCTACGTCCGCGGTGACCACAACGCCCTGACGCCGCTGGAAAAAGAGGGCCTCGAGGTCTTCAACGGCAAGGCTCACTGCACGTCCTGCCACTGGGGTCCGTACTTCAGCGACGGCCGCTTCCACAACCTCGGCGTCCCGGCCAAGGACCCTAAAAACCCCGACGTCGGGCGCTACGCCGTGACGAAAAACCCGCTCGACATGGGGGCCTTTAAGACTCCCACGGTCCGCGACGCGGCGCGGCGTCCTCCCTATCTTCACGACGGCTCGGAAAAGACACTCGAGTCGCTGATCGATTTCTACGACAGGGGTGGGGGCAAAGACCCCAACCTCGACTCGCTGATGGTTCCCTTGGGCTTAAGCAAACACGAGAAAAGCGCGCTCGTGGCCTTCATCAAGGCGCTGGACAGCCTCAACCCCGAAGTCGCTGACGTCAAGCCGATCGCTCCGGAAGATCTGCACAAGTGAGGAGGGAGCCATGAAAAAGACACTGCTCACAGTCTTCGCCGCTTTCTTCGCCCTTCTCACCCTCAGTCAGGCCGCCCTCGCCATCCCGGCCTTCGCCCGGAAGCACGGCTTCAACTGCAACATGTGCCACGTGGCTTTTCCTAAACTCAACGACTGGGGCCAGCGGTTCCGCGACAACGGCTATCAGATTCCCGGCCAACAGGGGATCGAAAAGACCGTCTTTGAGACCGGCATCCCCCTCGCCATCCGGACGACTACCGGGTACAGCATCTACGGCACCGGCGGGCAGACGGCCTCCGGATTCCACCTCTACGGGCTGGACCTTCTGGCCGCGGGTGTCCTTCACAAGAATATTTCGTTCCTCTTCGTCTACACGCCCCGCATCGATGAACCGGCGGCCGATTGGGCCGGAGCGGGCAATGGAGATAACCCCGCTCAGTTGGCGGCCATCGAGTCAGCGAACATCGTGTTTTCCAACCTGATCCGGGACAAACTCAACCTGCGTGTCGGCCGCTTCGAGCCGGGCTTCCAACGGCTCAGCTCCAAGCGCCTTTATTACATCCTGCAGCCGTTCGAGATCTACAATTTCGCCGCCACACGAAGCAGCTTCGACTTCTCCGCCAACCAGATCGGCATCGAGGCTACGGGCCGTTTCAAACCCGGCATCAAGTATGCGCTGGGCTATATCAACGGCACCGGCGCAAACCCCAACAACAACAAGTTCAACGACCTTTACTTCGCTCTGTCCAAGACCTTCGGCCCAGGCGAAGGCCAGTCGGCCGGACAGCGCCTCGGCGTCTTCGGCTACCTCGGCTGGCAACCTACCGATTTTACGAACACGATCGTGTCGCCCCTGGGAGACATCAACGGCCAGGACAATCGGACCTATTCCCGTATCGGCGCGGATTTCAGCTTGAACTGGAAAACATTCAACCTGCAGGGCATGGCCTTCCGGGGCGTGGACAACAGCGCCTTCAATGAAATCGACCCCACCGTCAACTATGATTTCTGGGGAGGGGCTGTCCAACTCGACTGGGCCGGCCTGGCCAACAACCGTCTGGTCGGGTCACTGCTGTACAATTGGGTCCGTCCGCCCAGCTATAACGCCCTCCTCGGGGTGGACGCTTATTCGGCCCTGATGAGGTATTATCTCGGCAGTTGGTCGGCGGTGAACATCGCCCTGCACGCCGAGTACACCCATCGCACGCTCGGGTCTGAAAAGCCGTTCAAGGAGGACCTGTTCACGATTCTTCTAGACTTCGATTTTTAGGAGAGAACTGAAAAAAGGCAGCTGTCGCTCCACTTTAACCCCTGGGGTTCCTTTCCGAATCTCCGGCCGGCATTCTCCCCGGCCGGAAATGCAGTTTTTTGGCCGATCCCCCATGGATTTCTTTTGTCAATTCGAATAATATCCGGGTTCATGTCAAAAAGATGAATGGGCCGGAGCGCCCCACCCTTAGCCTTAAAACATGAGGAGGTCAGAAGTGAAAATTGCAAACCGCATATTTAAAATCTTCGTTGGGCTCGTCCTCATCATCTCTACTCTGATTGCCCAGCAACAACTGACCCGGGAAGATTATGCCCGGGCCGAGCAGTATCTCATCTGGAATATCGGTAAGCTGGCCTTCAAGACCCAGGTCATTCCCCACTTTATCGGCAAGAGCGACCGGTTCTGGTACAAGGTCGACACCCGCGGCGGAAAGGAATTCGTACTTATTGACCCGGCCCTGAACACGCGGCAGGCGGCTTTTGACCAGGCCAAACTGGCCGCGGCGCTTTCTGCTGCCTCTGGCAAAGCCTATGAAGCCAACAGCCTGCCGTTTGACTCCATCGATTTTGTCAAAGACGGCCGGGCGATCCAGTTTGATATCGAGAAGGCCCGCTGGACCTGCGACCTCGCCACCTATGGCTGCACAAAGGCAGAAGCTCCCAAGGAGAACCCGGAGGGCGAAAGCCTCTCCCCTGACGGACAGTGGGCCGCCTTCATCAAAGACTACAATCTCTATGTGAAGCCGGCGGCCGGCGGGGCGGAAGTCCAGCTTACGAACGACGGAGAAGAGTATTACGACTACGGCAGCGAAGCCGAACAGAGTACCAGTGCGGTGACCGATCGTCTCGGGGGGAAAAGGCAGCCGCCGGTTCTCCTCTGGTCCCCCGATTCCAAAAAGATCTTCACCCACCGTCTCGACCAGCGAAAAGTCGAACCTCTCTATCTCCTGCAATCCGTGCCGCCCCAGGGCTTCCGTCCTTTCCTTCACGCCTACCGCTACGCGCTCGTCGGCGACCCAAACCTGCCGCTGGCCGAGCTCATGATCTTCGATATCGAAAAGAAAACAAAGACAGCCCTTAAAACCGATCCCTATCTCGTTCTCTTTGTTTCTCCGATCGCCATGAAAAAGGCCTGGTGGAGCGAGAATAGTCAAAGTTTCTATTTCATCGAGGAGGAACGGGCGAGCAAGGCCGCCCGGCTGCGGGCCGCCGACGCCCTGACCGGAGAAACCCGGACGCTCATCGAAGAAAAGGGCCTAACGTATGTCGAGCTCAATCTCAATATCGGCAGTGCGCCCAATGTGTGCGTTCTGGGAGACGGTTCGGAGATCATCTGGTTCTCAGAACGGGACGGCTGGGCCCACCTCTATCTCTATGACGGGAAAACGGGGGTGCTAAAGAACCAGATCACCAGGGGCCCGTGGGTTGTCCGGGACATCATGCGGGTTGATGAAAAGAACTGCTGGGTCTATTTCACCGGCGGCGGCCGGGAGAAAGGCCGCGATCCCTATTAC
>CAYGXB010000372.1:0-3271 GCA_964353605.1 uncultured Bacteriovoracaceae bacterium | reverse complement strand
ATAACATCGGCGCGATCCCGTTTCGAGTGTGGGACGCCGAAGAGGTCGTATATGCCGCAGAAGAGACAGCGGTTCCAGTCGCAGCCCCTGGTCGCCCTGAGGAGCAGGCTGTGCGCTTCGCTCGGCGGCCTGATTACGAGTTGTTCCGGTACTTGCATAGTCCTTTTATAGTCACTTTCCATGCTATGGTCAATGCATTCTCAGCAGGGCTGGGTATGCTGTTCTCCTCAACATTGCTGTATTCCCCCCGGGTTATATGCTAAGATATGTTGCGATGAAGATATGCTACGAGCCGATCGGCGTTCTGCATTGCCCGATAAAGGACGTCAAGGACGCGCCCAATTTCTATTCCGTTTCGGATGTCAAGGGCACAATCGAGATCTACGAGCCGTATCGGGAGGGCCTGAAGGGGCTTGAAGACCATAACCAGATCGTGATCATCTTCCATTTCCACCTCTCGCAGGGCTATGATCTCATCCAGAGGAAGAAGGGGACGGGGCCTCTTAAGGGCGTCTTCAGCCTCTGTTCGCCCAACAGACCGAATCCCATCGGCATGTCCATCCTGAAGCTTATCAAGATCGAGGGCTGCCTCCTCCATGTGGACAAGGTGGACATGGTGGACGGCACGCCGATCCTCGACATCAAGCCATACAAATCTGGTTAGGGCTTGATGATGATACAGATGTCTTCTGCCTGCTCAATATCATTGACATTTGCTATATATTTCTGAGAGGATATCGCTTGCGATGTCGGAAGGCAAAATGGAATTTGAAAGAAGGAAAGACCCACGCAAATCGGTGAACTTTGTCGTCCTACTCAAGATAGGTTTCGTCCATCAGGGAAGGGGCCATACAAAGAATATCAGTATCAGCGGAATTCGTATCGAAGCCCCGAGCATCTTCGCCCGCATACGGTATGACAAGGTCTCCGAACTCATCGGCTCCCCAATCAAGATCGCCTTTCCCCAGGAATCCCTGACCATTCAAGGGGAAATCGTAAGGGCTTTTCCGGTTCAGGGTGAGATCGCTGTAAGCATAAAAAATACCTCCAATGAGATGCTCTGGAAGAAGATGTGTTCACAAGATAGCGGTACATGAGACCCGCAAGAGGAATGCCCCGTTCCTGCCTGTGTTTGCACCCGATGTAAGCTCTGCAATGCACCCGCTTTGAGATCACGCAGTTCCTGATTAAGTTTTTGTTATGAGCCCTAAGATATCATCCCATGGTATTGCCCCCGCGCGTATGCAGACCGGGGGGTCGGATGTGAGGTCGATCACGGTTGACGGAGCTCCGCCGGGCGTTTCAGCGCCGTCGAGGACGGCATCGATATCGAGATCATACTGCAGAACCTCCGCAACCGTCCTGGCGGGGGGCATGCCCGAGGGATTGACCGAGGTGGAGGTTATGGGTCCGAGTTCACGACAGAGGGCGTTCGCAAGGGCATGGGACGAGATGCGCAGAGAGATCTTACCGTCGACACACAACAGGGGATGGATCCCTGGGTTTGCCTTCAGAATGGCGCTCAAAGGGCCAGGCCAGAAGCGCTCGAGCATAACCTGCATACGCGCATCGATCTCCGCAAGGGAAGCGGCCATCGCCATATCGGCTGCCAGGACGATCATCCCTTTTGCGGCATCGCGTCCCTTGGCACGGATGATCCTGGCTATGCCCGCGGCATCTGCAATCCTCGCGCCCAGGCCGTAGAACGTCTCGGTCGGATAGGCGATGGCGGCATCCATGCGGCTGGCTACCAGGGATATAATCGCGGAGATGTCTTTCGTAATGAGCATATTATAAACAGGACTCAGAAGTCAGTATCCAGGAGGCAGAATGAAAACCCAGGAAAACTGCTTTGAGACTAATTGGTTGAGGCCTATGCCCAGTTTATTCTGACTCCTGACTCCTGACTCCTGGATACGCATTTCACAGGTTCTTCACTTCGCGGTCGGCATCCAGCACGCCTTTTTTCTGGCTGTCCCGATATTGCACGAGTTTCTCCCGCAAGGAGCTGTCTTGAAGCGCGTGGATCTCCACGGCGAGCAGAGCGGCATTCTTTGCACCTGCCTTGCCTATCCCAACTGTTGCCACGGGGATGCCCGGCGGCATCTGCACGATGGATAAGAGGGCATCGGTGCCGCCCAAGGATGACGCCTCGAGGGGAACCCCTATGACGGGCAAGGTGGTATATGCGGCAATGACGCCGGGCAGATGGGCCGCCATCCCCGCCCCGGCGATGATCACGGAAAAACCGTTTGCAATGGCATCCCGGCTGAACTGCGCCACCTCCTCGGGACACCGGTGCGCGGACAGGACGCGCATCTCGCAGGGAATCCCGAACTGTTTCAAGAGCGCCGCGCTCTCCTCCATGACGGGGAGGTCCGACTTGCTGCCCATAATAATGGCTACCTTCATTTCATCCTCTCTCCAAGGCCCGTTTGCCTATATCCTTCCGGAAATGCGCCCCGGTGAAGGAAATGCAGGATACGGCCGTATAGGCCTTTGCTATGGTAGATTGCATGTCCGATCCCAAGGCCGTCACTCCGAGGACCCGACCGCCGGACGTAATCACCGCGTCGTCCTTGATCCTCGTCCCGGCATGGAAGACCTTGACGCCTTCCAGGGCCTCGGCTTTGTCGATACCGGCAATGGCATGGCCCTTCTCGTAATTGCCGGGGTATCCGCCGGAGGCCATGACCACGCATACGCTGGGGCCTCTCCAATCCAAGCGCATGCCCTTGATGCTCCCGCCTTTGGCCACCTCCAAAAGGACGGGCATGATATCGCTCTTTAAGCGCATGAGCAATGGTTGCGTTTCGGGATCCCCCATACGGACATTGAACTCAAGGATGTACGCGCGGTTGTCCATGATCATGAGCCCGGCATAGATCACGCCCCGGTACACGATTCCCTGTTTCCGCAAGCCATCCACGAGCGGATAGAGAATCGCGTCCATGACCTGATCGGAGATAGTAGCATCCACTACCGGCGCCGGGGAATATGCCCCCATGCCGCCGGTGTTCGGCCCCGCGTCGGTATCGAAAACCCGCTTGTGGTCCTGGGAGGATGCCAGCGGCACGATGTCCCTCCCATCGGTTATGGCGATGAAGGAGGCCTCCTCACCCTCTAAACGCTCCTCAATGACAACGATATTTCCGGCATCGCCGAAGGTCTTTGCTATCATGACGGTCTCGACGGCCTGCAGCGCCTCTTCCTTGCTTGACGTGACGAGAACACCCTTGCCCGCGGCCAGACCGTCGGCCTTGATCACCAC
>CAYGXB010000371.1:0-3293 GCA_964353605.1 uncultured Bacteriovoracaceae bacterium | reverse complement strand
CTACCTGAAGGCAAGGTGGGAGCGAAAGGACCGGCAGGCGAATTATCAGAAGGCGGAAAACTATGCGGTTCAGGCCCATGAAATCGATAAAGGCAATCTCCTGGCCCTGAAACTCCTCGTGGATACCATGTCATATTCCGGAAACACAGCCAATACCCTTTTCCGTTATGGTGATTGGATCAGGGGGGCTTCTCCGCTCCCAGTTGGAGAGGCATTGCCCCCGCAGCGTTCCTCGGAGGTATGGAACAGGTTCGTTATCCTCTGGGCTCAGCGGGTGGATGTCGAGAAGGGGAAAGCGGCGGTAAAGATTCTGGAAGAGCTCGCGAGCGCGAATCCGAACGACGGGTTTGCTCAACTCTGGGCCTGCCGGGGCAACTACTATCTCGGAGAATACTATACCTCGGTGAGACAGCACGACGATATGGCCGTACCGTACTATAAGCGGGGGGCTGAGTTCGGGGAGAAGGTGCTGAAGATCATGCCTTATAGCGTTCCGGCACATTACTGGTATCAGCTCAATGTCGCGCGGTCGATTCAATATACGGGCATGCTCAACAAGGCGCGGCATTTCAACACCCTGCTGAAATCCTTGGTCTTCTGCTCAAGGGAAAACAACCTCTACTACTTTTTCGGACCGGCCCTCACCCTTGCCACCATGATCACCAATGGCGGCTGGGTCACGGAAAAGGGTATGCAGCTCACCGGCATCACCCTGGAAACCGAGCTTGATCAGCTCGAACTCGCGGAGATTCTCTATCCGGATTATTTCTATATCCCGTACGCAAAGGCGGATGTGCTCGCCTATAAGGGGCGAAAAGACGAGGCCCTCATGATCCTCGAGAAACTCCTTGCCAGAAACCCCGATGCAAACAAGGTCATTGCGCCAGAGAATCGATGCTTCCAGAGGATGGCCCAGCAATTATGCGAGGAGATGAAGAAGGGGAAGTAACAAGGGATAGTGCTTTGAGCACGATCGTTTTTTAAAAGGTGCTCTGCCATATAGGATGGATACTTTCTGCGGCGTATTCCATCACCAGGCCGTACGCTAAAAGGGATCTATACACTTTTCTCATGGGGGAAGTTCGGTGCAGTCGGCCGATTGACACCTCCTCAACCCGGTCTCTATCCCTCCATCCAATGTTCTCTAAAAATAATATAAAAAGACCTCTTGCTTTGGCGAGGCTAATCCTGTATTATCTGAATGTTGATTCATTCTTCAATAGAACAGGTATAAAATTCAAGATACAGGAGGAAGTATGGTGAGGAGAATCAAAAAGGCAGCGGTTATCGGCTCAGGAATCATGGGTGGTGGAATAGCCGCCCTCCTTGCCGGTGCGGGTGTTGACGTACTGCTGTTGGACATCGTGCCTTTTGATCTGAAGGACGAAGAGAAGAAGGACCCGAAGGCCAGGAACAGGATAGTCACAGCCGGACTGGATGCACTACAGAAGGCAAAACCCCCGCTCCTCTATGCCAAGGAAGACATGGGGCGCATCAAGACCGGTAACCTTGAGGATGACTTCGACAAACTGGCAGATTGTGATTGGATTATCGAGGTCGTGGTTGAGAATCTGAAGATCAAACAGGACCTGTTCAAGCGCATTGACGGGGTCCGGAAACCGAACACAATCATTTCCTCGAACACCTCCGGTATCCCCCTCAAGGACATGTCCGTGGGTCTCAGTAAAGGCTTCAAACAACATTTCCTGGGCACCCACTTCTTCAACCCGGTGCGTTACATGCACCTCTTGGAGATTATCCCCGGCGCTCAAGCCAAGAAAGAGGTCCTCAATTTCATAGCCGATTTCGGGGAGAAGAGGCTCGGGAAGGGCATCGTCTGGGCCAAAGATACTCCAAACTTCATCGGCAACCGCATCGGTATTCACGGGTTGGGCTTGACCATGAAGATGATGCTCACAGACGGGCTTACGATTCCAGAAGTCGATGCCATCTTCGGTCCGCCCTTGGGACGCCCCAAGACCGCAATCTTTGCCACCAGCGACCTGGTGGGCCTCGACACCCTGGCGCATGTCACCGAGAACACCTATGAGAAATGCGTCGATGACGAGGAACGGGACGTCTTCAAGGTGCCTGTGTTCGTCAAGACCATGATCGAGAAGAAGCTCTTAGGGAACAAGACCAAGGCGGGCTACTACAAGTCCGAAGTCACCCCCGAGTGGAAGAAGATCAAGAAGGTGATCAATCCCGCCACCGGCGAATACGAGACGTTCGATAAAGCGACCTTTCCCTGCCTCGACGCCGCCAAGAAGGCCCCGACCCTCCCCGATAAGCTGAAGGCCGTCGCATATGGCGATGACAAGGGCGCCAAGTTCGCCTGGAAGATTACGGCCGGCGCATTCGTCTACGCCGCCAACCGCATCCCGGAGATCTCCGACACGATCGTGGAGATCGATAATGCCATGAAATGGGGCTACAACTGGGAGCTGGGTCCCTTCGAGTCCTGGGATGCCATCGGACTGAAGGAATCCGTGCAGAAGATGGAAAAAGACGGGTACAAGGTGCCTGAAAAGGTCACGAAGATGCTTGCCCAGGGTGCCACCTCCTTCTACAAGATCGACAAGGGCAAGAAGCTCTTCTACGACTTTGCCACGGAGAGCTACAAGCCGGTCAAGGCCAGCGCCAAGGCCCTCGATCTCGGCACCTTCAAGGCCCAAAACAAGGTTGCCAAGACTTCCGCATCCTGCTCGCTCATCGACATCGGCGACGGCGTCTTCTGCCTGGAATATCATTCCAAGATGAACGCCATCAATAAAGAGATGATCGATTTCATAGCTACGACCACGCAGTACGTGGAGGCCAATGGTTCCGGTATGGTGATCGGCAACCAGGCAACCGGCATGCCGGCACCCTTTTCGGCTGGCGGCGACCTATCCTACATGCTGAATCTTGCCAAAGCGGGAAATTTCGCCGAGATCGATCAGTTCATCCGCAATGGCCATGCCAGCATCTTGGGCATGCGCTATGCCCCCTTCCCCGTCGTTGCGGCACCATTTGGCCTGGCCCTGGGTGGCGGCTGCGAAACCTGCCTAGCATCTGATAGGATCGTTGCGCATACGGACCTCTTCATGGGGCTCGTTGAGATCGGTGCCGGTCTGCTCCCCGGCGGATGCGGCATGATCAATCTCTGGCGAAAATACATCGAGTCTAAGCCGGAAGTGGCCAAGATCACCGACATGGGTGGGTTCTTCATCCAGGCCTTTATGCTTGTAGCCCAGGCGAAAGTTTCCAGGTCCGCAGCCGAAGCCAAGGCTAACGGGTTCCTGGGCGCCAAC
>CAYGXB010000370.1:0-3305 GCA_964353605.1 uncultured Bacteriovoracaceae bacterium | reverse complement strand
CTCCTGATATCCAGAAGGTATTTACTGAGGTAAACGAAGAGTGGATCGAGAAACAGGCACGGGTCTGGGATGAGATAGAGAAAGAGGGCGTAGATTATACTCAGAAGAGGGGTAATAAGATCATTCGCCTTACCAAGGAGGAAGATGCCCGGTGGGCGGCAACGGTCAAGCCCCTCCTAGATGAATATCTGAAAAACATGAAGGCCAAAGGTTTGCCCGGCGACGAAGCTCTTAAATTCTGTCTTGATTACCTGAAGGCCAATCAGAAATAGCCATTATCAGGTGTGTCCCGGCTGTACTCCGGGGCACACCCCTGGAAGATACATAACTCAACAAGGAGGGTGCGATGAATATCATAGATCTGGCGTTCCGAAATGGAAGGCTCTACCCTGATGACCCGGCATTTGTCGAGATTAAACCTGTGTCTAAGCAAAAAAAGGTGATTAGCTGGAAAGAGTTTGATGAGAGAACCAATAGCCTGGCAAATGGCCTCATTGAGCGAGGGGTAAATAAAGGCGACAGGGTTTTCATGATGAGCAAAAATTCCATCAGTTGGCTGGAAGCCTATTTTGGCATCATAAAGACAGGGGCCTGGGTTAATCCTCTCAACTTCCGCTTTACCGATGAGAATATCGCCTATTGTGCTGCTGCAGCGGAGCCATGCTGTTTTATTTTTGAAGAAGAGTATACTTCTCTTATACAGAAAAGTCAGCCCGCTATGCCTTCCATAAAAAAGTTAATCACCATAGGGTCTAACGTGAACGGTGACATAGAGGACATGGAAAGCTTGATCGCCCATGGTTCCAAGCTTCCGCCCCCCGTGGAGCTGAAGGACGAAGATGAGTGCGGGCTTTATTTTACCTCCGGGACGACAGGGGCCCCCAAGCCGATACTCCTCCTCCATAAAAACCTCTTTTGCCCTGCTGTAAACGAAGTTACAAATCTTTCCCTTACCAGGGACGATGCTTTGCTAATGATGCCACCCCTGTACCATGTGGCCATGGGCCATCTTCTCGGTTCCATGCTTGTGGGAGCAAAAACAGCGCTCCTGACAGAAGAGATTACACCGAAAACCATCTTTGATGCCATTTCCGGCGAAGGCCTCCGTGTCACATTCCTACTTGTGCCGTGGACACTCGATATTCTCCAGGCCCTGGATAAGGGCCAACTGAAAATAAAGGATTATGATCTTTCCCGCTGGCACATCCTTCAGATGGGCGCGCAGCCAATACCCACCAGTCTAATTCGACGGTGGAAAGAATACTTTCCTGCCATGGAGTGCCACAACACCTATGGCCTGAGTGAGAGCACAGGACCGGGCACTATCCACAATAAGATTGAGGATGAAAGTAAGATAGGTGCTATTGGAAAACCCGGGCTTTTGTGGGATGCCAGAATAGTAAATAGTAATGATGAAGACGTTCCCAGGGGAGAGGTGGGGGAGATCATCGTGAAGGGCATGGGCGTAATGAAGGAGTATTACAAGAACCCAACCCTCACGGAAAAGACGATTGTGAACGGCTGGCTCTACACCGGCGACCTTGCCCAGATGGATAAAGACGGCTACATCTTTCTCGTCGACAGAAAGAAAGACCTTGTGATCAGCGGTGGGGAGAATGTTTACCCCGTGGAAGTAGAAGAGGTCATCCAGAAACATCCTAAGGTCAGGGATGTAGCGATAATAGGGATGCCTGACGAGAGGTTGGGGGAAATCGTTACCGCAATCATCCAACCCATTACTGACGGCACCCTCACGGTGGAAGAAATTAAGGCATTCTGTGATGAGAACCTGCCCCGTTACAAGCGTCCGCGGAAGTTCATCTTTGACACCGTGCCCAGAAATCCGACGGGCAAGATCGAGAAACCGAAGTTGAGAGAGAAATACGCCGCAAGGTAGCGATGGCATCCTGAAACGAAAAAAGCTTAATTAACCGCAGATGTACACAGATGAACACGGATAAGATCAGGATGAAGATATCCGGCACACACCATTGTGATAGACTTGCAATGTTGTGTGCGTTCATCCCGCCAGGGCGGGAAGGGTATCTTTGTTTCCTCCGCGCCGAAGGCGCCGGGGTCTGTCCGGATGTACCGATCTATCCAACATCTGGACAGAAAAATGATCCATCCGCTTTTATCTGCCGTCCATCTGTGGTGAAATATGGGGTTGAAAGAGTTGCTTTGACAATGCCAACGGAATTAAGAGGAGAGTGTCATGACTGAACAGAGGAAACCAAGGGCCCTTGCAACGAAAGCAGCAGGAAAGGTACCCAAGATGGTGAGGGCAAACCTGGCTGCTACCCTTTCGGCAAAAGAAGAGGGGAAGAAGGTCGCGTATGCATATATCCAGGATGCCCACGATGAGATCCTCCAGGCTATGGACATCGTCCCTGCTTGGGGAGAGAGCTTCTCAGGCATTTGCGCAGCTAAGCGTGACGCGGAGAAATATCTTCAAAAGGCAGAGTCGGACAATTTTTCCCGATCCCTGTGTACATATGCTACCTGCAACCTTGGTTTTGACATGCTCCGCGAGGAACTGGGTGAGGCCCCTCCGGGTGCCCCCTGGGGAGGCATGGGAAGACCGGACATGATCATCGGCAGCGCCCAGCAGTTGTGTGACCCCCGGTTTAAGTGGCCCCAGGCAACGCAGCATTACATGCCGGATGTGCCCGTCTTTGTTGGGGGTATGTACTACCCCCCATGGGATCGTAACATTGACCAGAAGGATGTGGAAAAGTTTTATGTTAAGTACGCTACCGAGGAGCTCCATGAGTGCGTCCGTTTTTGCGAGAAGCACACCGGTAAGAAAATGGACTGGGACAGGCTGGAGGCCATCGTTGACCTGTCGGACAAAACCTGGGACCTCTTCATTGATACCTATGATCTCCGCAAGGCAATGCCCACACCCATGGATACGGGGGACGCCATGAACACCATGGTGCCCATCACCTTCATGCTCGGGACCCAGGAGGCCTACGATTTCTATCTGGAACTGAATGCAGAATTAAAGCAGAAAATCAGCGAGAAGCAAGGCGTCGCTGACGAAGAAAAATACAGATTGGCTTGGGGAGCAGGACTCCCTTCCTGGTTTGCGTTGGGTGATTTTCAGTATTTCAACGAGAAAGGCGCTGTCTTTCCCGCGGAGACCACTTACCGTGTAGCTGAAAAGCTCTCCAGGCTTGATCTTCCCAAAACAAGAGATCCCCTGGAACATATCGCGTGGAGATTCATACGGTACTACACTCACTGGTATGACAAGGCACGAAAACGTCCGGGCTCCATTCCAAAGGTCGAACGCATTATAG
>CAYGXB010000369.1:0-3319 GCA_964353605.1 uncultured Bacteriovoracaceae bacterium | reverse complement strand
ACCATCAAGGAGAATGCTCTCAATGCCATTTCGCTCGACAAGTATGTGGTCCGTACTGTCGATCGGTTTGGCGGAACCTTCCTCCATACCTCGAGGGCCAACCCGTCCAATGTCAAGCGCAAAGAGGTCCCCGAACACCTGAAGGCTTCCTATGGGGATGGGGACAAATTCGATATGACGTATCATATCCTGAAGGTGATTGCCGCCCTTGGACTCGATACCCTTGTCCCAATCGGCGGCGATGATACCCAAAGCTACAGTGAGCGACTGCATCGGGAGGGCATCCCGGTGGTAGCGATACCGAAGACAATGGACAACGACGTCTATGGGACAGACTACTGCATTGGCTTCTCAACAGCCGTGACCAGGAGCGAGCAGTTGATCCAGATTTTGCGCTCCAGTGTGGGCTCCCATGAACGCATCGCCGTTATCGAGCTCTTCGGCCGAAACTCAGGAGAGACCTCCCTCATGGCCGCATATCTCGCTGCTGTGGATAGAGCCATTATATCCGAAGTCCCCTTTGATCCCGAGAAGCTCGCCAGGCTTATTATGGAGGATAAACGCGCTAACCCGAGCAACTATGCCATGCTCACCATCTCCGAGGGAGCGCGTATGAGCGAGGGTGATGTTATCGAGACCGGAGAAGCGGATGCCTTCGGTCACAAGAAGCTCGGCGGCATCGGACAGATTACGGCCGACATCCTCAAGAAGCTCACCGGCCAAGAAATGGTCTATCAGCAGCTCGGCTATCTCATGCGGAGTGGGGCGCCGGACTCGGTCGATCTCATGGTGGGCTTCAACTTCGCGAACCTCGCCCTGGAGCTCATCAACAAGGAGATCTATGGGCGCATGCTGGCGATCAAGAATGGGGTGTATACCCATGTCCCGCTCTCCCTTGTTATTAGCGGGATCAAGCGGGTGAATGTGGACGAGTTCTACGACATTGAGCATTACCGACCTAACATCAAGAACCTCGAGGGCAAGCCCATGTTTCTGTATTAGTTTATCGGGAGAACCCCTTTGGTAAAAGGGTACCCCGGCCTTTTCCGAGACCCTTCAAGGTCATTTTGTTGTGCGTACCGCCTATCCTCCTTCGTCTGACAGGCGGTGGTCAAAACGAAATACGATGCCTTCTTTTTCTATCTTCCATGCCGTCTTATTTTCTTCACGTTGTATCAATTTGTTCGCTTCTACAGCCTGCATGCACCCTTCGCCCTTGTGGTTTGAGATAAAAACTCTCTTGCATTATGAATCGTCATTCAGTAATGTGGGATGGCAGTAATTGTGTTGAAAAGGAGATTTATGGACCAACCCAGCAAGAAGAAGTCAGTCCTGCAAATGGCTGATCTCACCAATATGGGTGTGGCTATGGTGCTGTGCATCGTTTTGGGGCTCATAGTAGGCCTCTATCTGGACAGCAAATTAGGCACCGAGCCCATTTTCACCCTGGTGCTCATATTTGGTGGTATTCTTGCTGGCTTCAGAATCATGTACAAGACCTATATGCGGTTCTTCAGCGAGGAGAAATCCAATGGTTCCGACGAACACGAAGAGTAAGAATCCGGTGCAGAAGCGGATCGAATACATCTCCCTCGGGATCTGGATTGCCCTATGCGCCCTCACCCTGATTGCACTTGGCAAGGGATTTGCCACTGGGGTATTCCTCGGCGGGGCGATCTGCCTCCTGAACAATCAGTGGCTGGCCAAGCACGCGAGGATGGCGATCACCCTGCCAGGCCGCAGAAGCACAGCCTATATAACATGGACATACCTCCTCAGGATGGGTACCTTGGCGATCATCATCGTGGTGCTCATAACCTGGGCAAAGGTGAATGTCATCGCGCTCTTAATCGGACTATCCGTGGTCATGCTGAGCATCATAAGCTATGCATGCTACACTACACTCTTTGATAGGGGAGAATGATATGGAACACGGGATACTCTTGTTGAACTTTATCGCTAAACCACTCAGCCTCTTCTTCGAGCAGATCCTGGAACCCCTCAGGGCTGCACACCCGGGTTGGGCTGGTTTCCTGAGCGATTCGAATCACTATATCCAGGTGGTGTATATGTGGTTCTATATGATCATCATGGTACTCATGGCCATGCTGACCGTCAGGGGCATCAAGATGATTCCAGACAGGCTTCAAAACGTCCTCGAAGTGGTCATCAGCGGCTTGAAGAACCTCCTCATCGACACCATGGGCGAGCACGGGATGCAGTTCTTTCCCTTGATCGCGACCCTCTTCCTGTTCATCCTGATCGCCAATCTCGGTGGTATCATACCTGGTCTGTATTCACCCACGGCGAGCATGTGCACGAACGCGGGCATGGCCATTGTCGTATTTTTCTTCACCCATATTGTGGGAGTCAGAATCCATGGCATGAAGTACTTCAAGCACTTCGTCGGCCCCCTATGGTGGATGGCCCCGATCATGATCCCCATTGAAATCATCGGCCATCTGGCACGACCCCTTTCGCTCACCATGCGTCTCTTCGGAAACATCGCCGGAGAAGACCTCGTCCTCGTGGTCATTCTAGTCCTGGTTCCGTTCCTTGTTCCGCTACCAATGCTCGGCCTCATGATATTCACCTCGGTTCTCCAGGCCTTTGTCTTCTCGCTCCTGACCATGATGTACATCAGTGGTGCAATGGAAGAGGCTCACTGATTATGGGTAATAAGTAAACCACCATATAATAATAAAGAGGGAGGAAGTTATGAAGAAGTCTTACCGTATGATAGGATTCACAGCGATCCTTGTACTCATGGGATCATCGATGCTCCTGGCTGCCGAGGCACCGGCAAGTCCGGAGGCTATCAGATTCTTTAGCTGGGCAGCTGTTGCCGCCGGCATCGGTATAGCGATAGCCGCCTTCGGAACCGGTCTCGCACAGGGTAACGGCGTCCGTGGTGCATGCGAAGGTATCTCAAGAAATCCTGAGGCATCTGGAAAGATTATCACTGCCCTCATCCTCGGTCTTGCGATGATTGAGTCCCTGGCGATCTATACCCTCGTTATCGAGCTCATCCTCCTCTATGCCAACCCATTCCTCAAGTACGTGGTAGGTGCATAAGCGCATCCCCTCAGAATGAACAAAAGGGATGTCCCGCGTGCCGAGGAGACCCGGGCCATCCCAGCTTCAATCTCCTTCCTTAACCGTCTTTCCGGCCCTTTTATCGCCTCTTCTCGCGAGCAGGCTTAGTATTCTGCACGGAAAAGATCTTCTATCGTATAGAGGTAACGGGCGATTATCTCTTGAGCCTCATGGTTCATTTCCTGATAAACGATGCCGAAAATCATCTCGTACCTGCTCTTGA
>CAYGXB010000368.1:0-3335 GCA_964353605.1 uncultured Bacteriovoracaceae bacterium | reverse complement strand
AATGATAAGCAAAACGGTATATCGGCAACGCTTTAGTCGCGGGCGGTATAGATGCTCACTTTTTTTAAGGAGAGCACAATTGGACAACCTTTAGGCTGCGCAAATGACGAAGGCCAGGGAAAGCACGAGTTTACCCCCCCCCCCCGGCCTGGGGTGCCACATCCACTGGGTTTGCAATCTCAAAAATGCTCTATATGCCGATTGATCCAGCCGTGCTCGTCCAAATTTCAAAGACAATCGAATCAATCGGCCTCTGAAAGTTTTTTTGGGAGGGGTGCAGGGCACCCTCTTTCCCAAGAAAGAATCCCCCGTACGCACCTGAAATATTAAGCCCGCAAGGCCTGAGTTTTACGACGGAAGATGAGCTTTTCGATCTCGACGGCGATGAAGATCACCGAGCTCAATCCCAGGCTGATGACCAGATCGAGGGGCTGCATGGCCACGGTCTTGAATATCCCCTGCAGGAACGGGGCATAGATCAGGGCGATCTGGAGCAGGATGGTGGCCACCACGGCGAGCAGCAGCGGCGTGTTAGTTAAGAGTCCCTGTGCGAAGAGCGAGCGGTGTTCCGAGCGTATGGCCATGACATGCCCCATCTGGGACAGAGTCAGCGTGGTGAAGACCATGGTCTGCCAGTCCTCGCGACCGGTACTGTAGGCCCAATAGCCCATGCCGACGGATGTGATCGCCATGAGGACCCCGACCCACAGGATGTGAAAGGCGAGACCGCGGGCAAAAATGCTCTCGTTGGGCGGATGTGGCGGGCGCTGCATGGTGTCGAGTTCGGCCGGCTCGACACCCAAGGCCAGGGCCGGCAACCCGTCGGTCACCAGATTCATCCACAGGATCTGGAGCGGC
This sequence comes from uncultured Bacteriovoracaceae bacterium, assembly GCA_964353605.1. Classification (GTDB taxonomy): domain Bacteria; phylum Desulfobacterota; class Desulfomonilia; order UBA1062; family UBA1062; genus CAYGXB01. The sequence goes on along the minus strand of CAYGXB010000368.1, from coordinate 2,477 downwards.
AGCAGCGGCAGTGGCATGCCGAGGAAGGGGGCGAAGAGCATGACGAGGATTTCACCCGAGTTGGTTCCCAAGAGGTAGCGGATGAACTTGCGGATATTATCATAGATGGCGCGGCCCTCCTCCACGGCGGCCACGATGGTGGCGAAATTGTCGTCCAGCAGCACCATGTCGGCGGCCTCCTTGGAAACGTCGGTGCCGGTGATGCCCATGGCGACGCCGATGTCGGCCTTCTTGAGGGCCGGGGCGTCGTTGACGCCGTCGCCGGTCATAGCCACGATGTGCCCTCTATTCTGGAGCGCCTGGACGATGTTGAGCTTGTGCTCGGGTGAGACCCGGGCATAAACCGCGGTATGGTCCACCAGACCCTCCAGATCCTTGACCGAGAGCTTGGCGAGTTCATGGCCCGTCATGACATGACCTTCGGCCTGGATGCCGAGCTCGCCGGCGATATGGGCCGCGGTGAGCGGATGGTCGCCGGTGATCATCACCGGCCGGATGCCGGCGGTCTTGCAGAGGTGCACGGCGTCCTTGACCTCCGGTCGGGCCGGGTCGATCATGCCCGCCATGCCGACGAAGATGAGATCCTTTTCCAAATCCTTGTTGATCTCAGGTGATGTGAGTGGTTTGAACGCCACGCCAAGCACACGCATGCCCTTCTGGGCTATGCTGTTGTTGTTCTCAATGATCTTCTGGTGCAGGGTCTGATCTAGAGGGACGATGTGCCCATCTATCCAGACCGAGCCGGTCACCTCCAGGATTTGGTCCACAGCTCCCTTCATGAAAGCGATGAAAGGTGGCTTGTCGATCTCGGCATACCATGCCTGCAACATGTCCATATCCACGTCCAGGGTGTGGGAACCTGCGATGGCATGAATGGTAGTCATACGCTTGCGTTCCGAATCGAAGGGGATCTCGGCTACGCGGGCCAGGGTCCGGTCGAGTTCGACCTTGGAGAAACCGGCCTTCATGGCGGCGACCACAAGGGCGCCCTCCGTGGGATCGCCGACGGTGCTGATGCGCCCGCTCCTGGTATCCACCTTGAGCTCGGCATCGTTGCAGAGCGCCCCGCCGACGAGTACAATGGAAAGGGCGAACTTCTTATCATCCGGGATGGGAGGATCCAGGGCATCGAGGATTGGGCCGTCTTTGCGCAGGTGCTCAGTCAAGTCGAGCGTGTGTCCGGCGACATCGAGCATGGTCACGGTCATGAGGTTCTCGGTCAGCGTCCCGGTTTTGTCCGAGCAGATCACGGTCACCGAACCAAGGGTTTCGACCGCCGGGAGCTTGCGGATGAGTGCCTTGCGCTTGAGCATCCGCTGCGCGCCGAGGGCCAGGGCGATGGTCACCACAGCGGGAAGGCCTTCAGGGATTGCAGCGACCGCCATACTCACCGCGGTGAGGAAGAGCACGCGCAGGGCGCCCGTCCCTTCCCGCCAGAGGCCGACGGCAAAGATCATGGCCACGAGGACCAACGCGATGACGGCGAGCTTTCTGCCGAGCTGGTCGAGGCGCTTTTGGAGCGGGGTCGGTTCATGGCCGACCGATTGGATCATGGAAGCGATGTGGCCAAGCTCGGTGGACATACCGGTGGTGGTAACCACGGCCTGGCAACGACCATAGGTGACAATGGTCCCCATATAGGCCATGTTCCTCCGGTCACCCAGCACAAGGTTCTCCCCCTCAAGGGGGTTGGTAAACTTCTCGATAGGTTCGGACTCGCCGGTCAGTGCCGCTTCCTGGATGCGCAGGTTGGCACACTCGGTGAGACGGCAGTCGGCGGGGACGAGGTTGCCCGCTTCAAGAAGGACGATGTCGCCCGGCACGAGTTCTCTCGAGGAGATCTCCTGCACCTCTCCACTTCTCCTGACCTTCACCTTGGGAACGGCGAGTTTCTTGAGGGCAGCCATGGCCTTTTCCGCCTTATGCTCCTGGCGGAAGCCAAGCAGACCGTTGAGGACCACGATGACCAGGATGGCAATGGCATCCTTGTAATCGCCGAGGCCGACAGAGATGATCGCCGCTACGATCAGGATGAGCACCATGACCGCAGTGAACTGTTCCCAGAGGATCCACCATGGGCTCTTTACACCCAATTCCCTGAGTTCGTTGGGGCCGTATTCGGCCAGGCGTTTCGAAGCCTCCTCGGGGCTCAAGCCCGTGGTCCTCTCTACTCCAAGCTTATTCAGCACCTCTTCCATGTTCAAGCTATGCCAGAAAACCAAATTCCACCTCCCGACGGCTTTGAAAACTCGCCCGCGATTTTGGTTTAAGACCTTCGTTGTTGTCAACCCCAAAAGCTCAATCGTCGCCAGCACTCAGTCACGGGTGGTTCTTTATCCATATCCCCCCGACCCCCCGTTGGTCTCAAGGGGGGCCAAACGTCCGCAGGACTTGGCTGTTCCTGCAATCAATAGGCTGGGACTTGTGCAAAAATGAGATTCACATAAACTCATGAACTTGCCCAAGTGCAAATTTGT
>CAYGXB010000367.1:0-3338 GCA_964353605.1 uncultured Bacteriovoracaceae bacterium | reverse complement strand
GGTCTGCTGCTATATAATCCGTTGACGCGATGGCAATCCTAGAATCTACAGGTGTACCTGAACCGGGGCCATTGCCCTCCATACCTTCGAAACCATCGATAAGAGTTGCTCCCCAATACGGCTGCATTTTCTGCGCCGTCAGTAGCATATTGTAATGGGTCTGGCGAAGTCCAACGTGATACTTACGCTTATCATTCCACCTCGGAGTTTCCTTAGGAGCCTGGTGTAGCGGAGCTCCAAGCACCATGTTCTTCACTGATAAGGTTGCTATTACTGTGTTGTGTGTTTTAAGATTAGCAGAGCAGATAACAAATGCATCGGGATCAAATAATCTTGCTGCCAGCCTTACTGGTACGATGTGAAGATTAGCATCGAGCAATGTAATCCTCTCAAATTTCGCCTCTTGGTTCAAATCCACCAGCTCTATCTTCTGTTGCGGATACTCGGAAACGAGGCGGTTGTAATTAAAGTTCTCGTAGCCTTCTAAGGTCTCTCCTGCGGAAGATTCGGCGACCACAACCGGACCTTTGAATCGCTCTGAGAGATAGTCTATGATTCCACGGAGAGCATCGAGGTGGGTCGCGGCAAGCTGGGTTTTTGTACTGACATTGTTAGGTTTGATCACAACGTACTTCTTTTGTCCCAACTTTGGCTGAAGCTCCTTGTCGATTGCCATCAGTGCATTGTATGCATTCTTACGACGGTCTTCTCCGTGAATAAGGCCTACGGTAGATCGCTTTGCCAGTTCGGGGAAAGAATTAGAAGAACCAGGCTCTGCTCGTGGAAGAGGTGAGGTTGGAGGTGTTGGCTGCTGGGCTATTGCAATTCTGCTTCGCAACAGTGCTGCAACTCCAGCAAGCTGGAACAGTTGTCTACGTGAATAAGACCTTGTCATGATATGGTACTCCTATTAATCTTATACTTGCTGATATAAGTTTCCATTAAGGACTCATAAACACACTACTATTATCCAATCACTTACCTTCTGTCAATCTTAAACTACTCAGGCTTCGGTATCTTACTATAAGTTTTTCAGCATTAGAGTTTCCCCTTGAATAGATACTCTCGAGAGAATCAGCGGGTTTCTATAGGCAGCGCGCCTTACCAGCCACGACGCCACTGCGCCGTTAGGTGATCGACGATCCCCTATAGAAGCTGTTTTCTCATCCGGGAAATAAACAACAATACCTCCCGTAGTGTGACCTACTCCAAAATACCATAGCTCCACTTTCTTCGAGCCAAGGTGTATTTCCATCTTATCCCTGAACGTCACGGCTGTTCCATCGCTCTGCAGCTTCCCGCGTAAATTGATTCATATTTATTCTGCTGCCACTTTCTTCCCAAGTGCAATCGCCTTGAGGCGTATATCAAGCTTGTTCTTTATGTCCCCAGAGACACCTGCATTAGGAACGAGGAGAGATTCGAATTTCATACCAGTATAATCCGCTGTTAAAGCGAACGGCTTCTCAAGAGCATCCAGCCCCACGTTTTCGAATGCGCTCGCTATCAAGACAAGCATGTTTCCGTTCAAGGGGGTTTCCATTGTGCCAGCTTTGTTGTCCCATTTATAAAGCGAGAACGTTCTATCAAAAACAGATTTGAGTTGTGCGCTCGCTGCAAAAAAATAGAGTGGTGTACATATTACGATTACATCTACCTCGACCATCTTTGCCAAAACAGGCTTTGCCTCATCATCGATGACACATTCATATTCTTTTAGTTTCTGGCAAGCCCGGCAGGATGTGCAGCCAGCGGTTTTATACTTGAGAAAAGCGGTATGTACGACCTCAACTTGTGCATTTTTTGAACGAGCTCCCTCGGTGAACCAATTCACTAGCGTCGCAGTGTTACCATCCTTTTTAGGACTTCCAGAGAGAACGAGTATTTTCTTTGTCACGGAATTCTCCTTTCTGCAGTGATTATACTCGTTAATTCCATCCCGCGAAAATTAATTTCTTAGAGCATCGGATCGACAATCCGCCACCCTGACATCACAAGTAACTAAAAGCACAGCAGTTACAGATAGTGAAGCGGGTCCGCTATTGAATCGGGAAGAATCTCAGCCACAAGATTTGGGATAATCAAGAGGCGCCGGACACCCGAAATTATCCGCCCACAAAATCCCGGCTGGCCGTCCGGTCCTATCAGAAACACCGCCATCATCACAACCGGCAGGGGAAATACCAAATGGGAAAACTTGATCATTCACAGAATGGTCACGGTGCTGTCGAGTCGGATAGTATTCATTAGGTTCCATCAATCTTTCTTTTGGTAATACAAGACAATAGAACCGGGTGCTTCTACGATTTGGACTTTGAAATCCGCCAATTCTTTGCCTTTTGCAAGCTGTCTTTTCTCCGATCCCTCGAAAAAGACTTCATAGGCGGAATCGGGATTCAGGCCCTTTAGTTGGACAGCCTTTTCCGACTCGGCATTCTTTTCCCGGCGGAATAAAATCGCTATTCCACTATTCATATCATTGCGGTGGAACTGGTAGCCGAACCAGAGATTGTTGTCCGGCTTGTGGGGGAAGATGGGATAGAAATAGCCCAGCATAAAAGGCCGGACCTTTTTATAGACCGCCACCGTTTGTTTGATTGCTTCCTCATAATCGGGCGTAGTAATATTGGGGACGAGGATATTGCCCGGCGTCGTAGCGCTGCGAAAGGCGTAAGAAGGCTCCAGCCCGAACGCGGCACAGCCGTGTAACGGAACCCACCGGAACAAGCCGGCGTTTTGCAACTGCTCGGCCTCGGGTTGATGGCCGAAACACTGCATATCACTGTGCCAAAGCGGCAAGCCGTACCGGCAGCTTTCGATATCGATGCGCCGGCCTCCGCTGGCACAATTATCAATAATCAGACCCGGATGACGATTCTGCAGGTCCTCCCACATTGCATACAAACCCATGATATACCCGATCTCGACCATTCCCTGGCGGTCCGGGGGCTCATTCTGCCGCCAGAATTCCAACGGCTCGATATTGTAATCCCATCGCAGCCAGTCCAGTTGTGCGGCGGTAATCTGAACATCGACGTAATCGGTCAGCCATTTCCGGGCCGCCGGGTCGTGCAGGGCGTAAAGCTGTTTCTCGCCGTTTCGCGCCAGGATGAATTCCGGATGCTCGTTGAAGATACGCGTATCCGGCTGCACCCGCTCCGGTTCGAACCAGAGCAGATACTGTAGGCCGGCCGCATGAGCCGCGTCACCGATCGGCTTGAGGCCTCGCGGATACTTGGCCAAATCCGGCTCCCACGTGCCTGTCCCGACGGGAAATCCTTTGGGATACCACTGCTGCGGGTCCATGTCCGACCAGAATACTTCGACTCCGCATCGGC
>CAYGXB010000366.1:0-3341 GCA_964353605.1 uncultured Bacteriovoracaceae bacterium | reverse complement strand
ATAAACTCGACGCTCAAGCCGAGCGGCCGGAGAAAGACCGGGTCGAGGGCGAAGCTCTTGACATCCGCGGGGGTCTTCACGTTGGAGAGCTTACTGTGCGCCTCGATGGCCACCGTGTCGAACAGCCCGGCGCGGATCATCATGACACCTGTTCCGATGGCATGCAAGAAGTCACCGGGTACGGTCTGGACGGGTTTGAGGATGGCCCCGAGCTGGTCGTTGCAGTATTCGTCCGCGATGCTGTAGCCTTCCCACAGGTCTTCTGCGGCGGTGACGAAGCCGCCGATGTCCTTGGGCTCAATGCCGGCATCGTTGTAGGCCTTGGTGGCGGCCTCATAGATCAACTCGCGGTAGCTCACCCCGGGGGTCGTCGGTGAAAATCCCGCGCATCCTACACCTACGATTGCTACACGTTTCACGAAACACCTCCTGATATGTTCGTTTAAGGTCTTTGTCCCCTGCTGAAGGCTGACCGCATACGTGGTTTTGCCGCACAGAAGGTTGTGGCAAAGATCAATTTTTCATGCCCATGTCCTCGCGGGAGAAAAAGAAGGCTTAAGCCTCCGAACCTGCCTTTTCGATGAGCAGAATCCATGCATATCACCCCGATGACCATAATGATTATTGATTCATATATCAACAAAATATGACTCGTTTGTCAATACTTAATTGACAAAAAATATTTTGTATTGGTAAATATTAACCTATACAAAAAAATATAAACGCGAGGATCAGGTAGACATGAATCTTGGAGCTGTGCTCAGAAAGAAAAGGAAGGAAAAAGGACTCACCTTGAAGACTGTGGCCGAAAAGGCGCTCATCTCCGAGGGGTTCCTCTCCCAGGTTGAGAACGACGTCAACTCGCCCTCGGTGGAAACCCTTATCAATATCTGCAACGCCATCGGCATCGACGCCGGCGATGTTATCCGGCAGGCGGAAAAGCAGGAGCGCCTTGTCGTCATTCGCAAAGCCGAGTGGGAGGATGTGGAACTCCCTCATTCTGGCTTCGTGACGCGGCGATTCTTCTCCCCGGAAAACCGCAAGGTCATCGACAGCTCCGTGCTGGCCATAGAAATGGGAAAGTCTATCCCGGCCCGGAAGAACATCAGGAACTGCCAAGAGGTCCTCTGTGTCCTGAAAGGGTCTGTAGAACTCACCTTTGGGGAAGAAACCCTCATCCTCTTTGAAGGTGACTCCGTCCACTACTGGTCCGTCCTGGAAAAACAGATGATCACCAACCGATCAAAAACCCTGGCCGTCGTTCTCTGGGTCGGGACCTTATAATAATGGAGGTCCAGAAGGGCTCTTTTTCGTAAAAAAGGTTCCACCCTACGCCGCCATAAACAAGTATTTCCCACAAACACCGTATCGCCTTGTTTCAAATCCTTTCTACTCCTTCCTCAGCCTGTTTACCAGTTGCTGAGCCCTCAAAGATGATCTTGGCAATCCATTGGTTTTCGTATATGACCGTCATGAATTTTCTCCATATCAGGAGGGGATATCATATGAGAAGGGATGTCGTTCTCGTCACAGTGGGTGTCTTGCTTCTGCCATTCTCGTCACATGCCGCCGAACGGCAGTTAAAGGAAATACCGGAGACGCGTTGTCTGAAGGTAACGTTCAACGGAGAGAACATCAATGCCTTCTATGTCATCATCGATGCCCGGACACCCAAGGAGAAAGAGACTGATAGGAAGCATGGCCAGCCAGGTGGTGCCGTCCTCGTCTTCTTCCAGGGGCATGGGCAACGTCCTGCCGATGCCTACAAGTTCACCGCGAAGCTTGCCCGCATGAGCAGGTCGGGAATCGTGATTGTCCCCGTCTGCGATACTCCGTACGGCAAGGACGAAAACTGGCGAGGCGACAGGGGCAAAGATGTCGTTCTCATGGCCATCGTGCGGCATGTCCTCCAGAAAGAGGGCATCGCCATCGATGGATATAAACCTCTCACCGATATGACTGTGGCGATCGAGGGAAAGGAAATCACCCCGCAGATGTCGGATGTAAAGGCCAAGCTGGCCGCGATCGGCTGGTCCCACGGGGCCATCCTTGCCCGGCGTTACGCCCACTATTACCCCGAGGCCGTCGTCGGCCTAGGACATGTTTGCCCCGCCGGGTATAAACAGTGGGCCGGCTCTGTGCACCTCGCCGGCCGGTTCGCCTGGGAAGGCCTTCATATAGGGACTCTCGTATTCAGGGGCAATGCCGGGGATACACTAAGCTGCGGATGGGGCTTGACCAAGGGCATGGTCGGAGATTTCTGCCGGTCCATACCCGACGGGATTGGTGCACTCCAGCCATTGAAGTTCGGGAGGTCGTGCCGGGATGTCCGGGAATGCACCCTCTACTGCGATGACTCCAATCTGCCCCTGCCCGGCATAGGCAATATCGTGGTGATTTTCGGCCTTGATGACACCTGCATGGACCCGAGGGATTACGGGATCAAGAATCCCGAAAATCCAACCCAGGAGGAAGGAGAGGTCTTCTGGATGAAGTACTATCCTGGAGCGATTGCCGACGGCGCACGCCGTACGTTCAAGGTATTTCCTGGAACCCATATCGGCCCTGTCTCACACAGCGATATGTACGCGAGAGAAGTCCTCGTCGGACTCGACCAGATGGTTGCCCAGGCGACAACCAGGACGAGGTCAAACCTTTAAAGAAACTGGAGTGAAAGGCTTTGAAGAAGAGCAGGTGGCCTCTGATCGTGTTCCTGGGCATGGCAGCGCTTGCCCTTGTGCACGGGGTGAAGGCCCTCGACACCCATACCGTCATCAAGGTTTTCGACGGGGACACCATCCAAACCGATGACGGGCGGAAGATTCGCCTCATCGGCATCGATGCCCCGGAGGTGAATTCACCCTATACGCTGGCGGAGCCCTTCGGCGAGGAGAGCAAGGTCTACCTGACAAGATTCCTCCTCGGCCAGAAAGTCAGGGTCGTGCCCGGCAAAGAACCTTTCGATGTGTATGGCAGGTCCCTGGCCTATGTCTATCGCGGGGATATCCTCATCAATGGACGTATCGTCAGGGATGGGTACGCACGGGCGTATACCCGCTTCGATTATCCGGAAAAGGAGCTGTTTCTAACCTATGAAAAGGAGGCCAAGGCAAGGGGCCTCGGCCTGTGGAAGGACATACGCCCTGGCCCCCCGACTCCCTAGTCCCCCACCCGAAGGATGGCGGGAGATGGGGGCCTTTTTATCTTGCAATCAGGTATGTATTCATCTATCTTGCCCATTAAAATATTTGCAAGAGGCTTTTGAGGAAGGAGAGCTTTATGCTGACTTACATGAGAAAGCATTCCAAGAGCTGGATCATAAAGTTCATCTTTTTCGCCAT
>CAYGXB010000365.1:0-3350 GCA_964353605.1 uncultured Bacteriovoracaceae bacterium | reverse complement strand
TCCGAGTTTGTCCCCATACCTTATGGCCTTGTCTATATAGGTCAGTGCCACGGCTGGCTTGTCCCATTGCCGATACGTCAGTGCCAGACCATAGTAAACTTCCGGATCGTACGGGTTCGCATCCTCGGCCTTCTTCAATTCAATGAGGGCGCCCTGGTTATCGTTCTGTTCCAGTTTTGCCATAGCCATCTTCACCTGGGGGGCGGAAATCCGCCGCATCTCCTTGAAATTGCCTGCACAGGCGCTCAGAAATACCATGATCGCGATCAGGATTAATCCTTTTTGCATATATGCTCCCCTTTTCTTTCTAGTTTTATCGTCAAATCAATTGCATAGTTCAAATGAACCCATGTTGCCGGGTTACCTTATCGATCACATACCGCTCGTCCTCAGAGTCGGAGGCGGTGTCCACGAGGAGGTGTAAGTCTCTCAGCGAGGGGTGGCGTGCTTTGAAATCATCCAGATCCACGGGTTCGAACTTGTGCTTGTTGTTCAGGCAGGCCTGCTCGGTCAGCGCGTTGGACTCGTCGTTTTCCTTCTTCCTTTGGGAGATCCTCTGCAGGGAAAACTCCGGGGGGCACGGGTTCAGCTGGATAACCAGGGTCTTCTTGTTCTTGGCCGCCACCTCGGCCGCCCGCCTGCTGAGAGACCGGGTGATGAACGGAGCGTCCAGGATGCCCCCTTGGTCCTTGGGAGCCAGCTCGCCGGCCCGTCTGAACATCTTCTCGTAGACCAGCTTGCATTTGTCCATGTTGGAGGCCACCTTTTCATCGAAGATATCCGCGCCCTTGAGGGCCTCGAGAGGGATCAGGTCGGTTGGCAGGATGGAGTACCCCTTGATACGGGCGACAACCTCGGTGGTCTCGATTTTATTGGAAGCAGGGAGCCCGCAGGCGATTAATACCGTGTCCTTTCCCAAGGCCCTTTTCATGAATTCCTTAAACGCTTTTCTCATCTTGCGCTCCTCCTTTTCCCCTGCATGGGGTTATCAGCGGGATATGCTGGATCGGTCGATACCAAACTGCTGTACTACGAAACAGGGTACCTCCACATTCCCCATGAGGACGGGCTGCTGGTGACAGTCCGAACCCCCGCTCACCATAAGGCCGTGGCTGCGGGCAAAGGCCAGGTAGGATACGGTTGTCTCCTGATCATGCCGGGAGTGCCAGCACTCGATCCCGTCGATCAAGGGGAGCATAGCCTCCCCCACGATCCGCTGCTGCTCAGAGAGCGACTTGGCCAGGGTCACCAGCGAGGTGCCATTGGGGTCGTTGGGGTGGGCCAGCAGGATCTTACCCCCTGCCCCTCTCACCAGGCTGGAAGCCTCTCCGAGCTGCAAGGGCAGCTTGGGGACGTTGCACTTGACGAGGTAGCGGTCGAAGGCCTCCTGGCGGTCATGGACGATCCCCTTCTCAATCAGGTAGTTGGCGATATGGGGACGGCCGAAAGCACCGTCCACAGTGGCCTGGATGCACTCCAGGTCCGCTATCGTCAGCGGGGCCTTGCCCTCCTTGATGAGCTCGGCATTGAGGTTGTCCAGGATCTTCTGGGCACGGATCTGCCGGTAATCCCTGAGCTCCACAAGCTTTTCCACCAGGGGCGCATGGTCAAGCTCGAACCCGTAAGCCAGGAAATCCAGGGTGACCTCCTTGCCCTTGGTATAGTCCGGATGGATGAAGGTGACATTCAGCTCCAGTCCCGTGAGGTAGGCCATCCCATAGTGCCTGGCCAACTGGAGAGCTTCTGCCTGGGAGTCAAGAGAGTCGTGGTCGGTGATGGAAATAGCCTCGATGGCACGCCTGTCGGCCTCGGCAAAGATCTCCGCCAGGGTCATGCGACCATCGGAGCCATTTTTGGAATGGATGTGCAGGTCGATCTTCATCCCGTTCACCCCACCACGTAATCCCTCGCCAGTGCAAAGTAACTGTGCGCCTTGGCCAGCGCCTGGGCCTTGCCGGTCTCGTTCAGCCCCGGTTCGTCCAGCATGCAGGAGATGACCTTGGCGCGCATATAGGCTTGGTAAACCTTGTAGAACATGAGGATATCCCGCATACCATCGTCCCTGGAGGCCTCGTCGAAGGCTTGGACGAGCTCGGGGTACCCGTTGTAGTCCAGGTCCATGGACGAGCAAGCCACGTCGGCCGGCTTCTTCACTTTGTAGAAGTACGCATCTCCGATGAAGACCCAGGAGATGTGGGTTTGCATGAGGATTAGCGCCCCTGGTTTTTCAGGATACACAACCGGATTTATGAGATATTCAGCCTGTGGCTTCATAGAGCCTTTCTCCTGCGAGTTGTCCGCATGCCGCTAGGATGTCCTGCCCCCGCTCCTTGCGGATGATGACGCTGAAATGCCGTGCCTTGAGGTACTCCTGGAATTGCAGCGCCGTCTGGCTCTCAGGACCGGTGAATTCGGATCCGGGCCAGGGATTGAACGGTATGAGGTTTACCTTGGCGGGTATCCCGTGGAGGATCTTCACGAGGGCCTTGGCATCCGAGAGGCCGTCGTTGATCCCTCCCAACAGCACGTATTCTATGGTAATGCGCCTTCGGTGCGGCAATGGATTACTCTTCAGTGCCTCCATGAGATGCTCAAGGGGATATGCGTTGTTGATAGGCATGAGGAAGGAGCGCTTTGCGTTCGTTGCGGCATTTAGGGAGACGGCAAGACCTGCATGGGTATCATCCCAGAGGGTTTTCAGCCTCGGAATGATGCCGCACGTGGAGAGCGTTATCCTCCGTGTGGATATATTCGGTCCCTGTTCGTCCGCCATGATCTTGACCGCTTGGATCACGTTTGCGTAGTTGAGCAGGGGCTCCCCCATGCCCATGAGGACGATGTTCCTGAAGAACCGGTCGGGATATGCCTTTATGGGAGTGAGGACCTGGGAAATGATCTCCGCGGGGGAAAGATTCCGCTTGAAGCCGAGGGTTGCCGTGTAACAGAATCTGCATCCCATGGCGCAGCCCACCTGGGATGAAATGCAGATGGTCCAGTGGTCCTCCTCGGGGATGAGCACGCTCTCGATGATGTGGCCATCAGCCAGGGCATAGGCAAGTTTTTCCGTCTTGTCGGATGAGACCTGTCGGGCGATGAGCTTGGGGTAAGAGATAACCGCCATGCCGGATAGCTCTTCCCGGAGCTTCTTGGACAGGTTTGACATGGCGCCGATATCCATGATCCCTTTCTGATAGATCCACTGAAATACCTGGGCTGCGCGATATGGTTTGTCGTCGACCAGTTTTTTGATCGCATCCTTGTCAAGATCGAGCAAGTTTATCATCGTAATAGTAAAAAAGCTGGTGCGCCCGACAGGGATCGAACCTGCGACCTTAGGCTCCGGAGGCCTA
>CAYGXB010000364.1:0-3380 GCA_964353605.1 uncultured Bacteriovoracaceae bacterium | reverse complement strand
AAGGCCCATCAAACAGGCGCTGTGAATTCCCATGAAATCATCGTTATGCCCACCCTTTCCCTGGGGGAAAAAGACAAGGCTTATGCGGTCTCGTTCGCGCTGCCCAGCGATACGGAAGGCATCATCTATATCATCGGGCGACAGTCCAACGATACCCGCAGAATGGAAAGGGAAATTCAAGATCAGGGCAACCTGTCTTTCGCCGGTCATGAAGCCATGATCGTGTTCGAGAATGTCTTTGTTCCCTGGGAGCGGGTGTTCATGTATGGGGAATACGATTTTTCCGGCCAACTGGTGGAAAAATTTGCTTCATATCATCGGCAGAGTTATGCCTGCAAGGTGGGCGTGGGCGATGTCCTGATCGGCGCGGCCCAGACCGCGGCCGAATATAACGGCGTTGCCAAGGCTGCGCATATCAGGGATAAAATCGTGGAAATGAACCACTTGAATGAAACCCTCTATTGCGGATGTATCGCCTGCGCCTCCGAAGGGCAGAAAGAAGCCAGCGGGACCTACCATGTCAACACCCTGCTGGCCAACGTCCACAAGCAGAATGTCACGCGCTTGCCGTACGAGATTGCCCGTCTTGCCCAGGATGTTGCCGGCGGGTTGCTGGTGACCTTGCCCTCCGAGAAGGATTTCAAATCGCCTGAGATCGGGAAATGGGTGAAAAAATATTGCCAGGCCAGCGCTGCCGGAACCGCGGAGAATCGGAGGCGGATCCTGAGGTTGATCGAAAATCTGACCTTGGGGGCAGGCGCCGTCGGTTACCTGACGGAGTCCATGCACGGAGCAGGATCACCACAAACCCAGAGGGTCATGATTGCACGCAGCGTCAATCTCAAAGAAAAGCAGCACGCAGCCAAAAAACTCTGTGGAATTGATTGACCCAGAGAGGTCACCCTTGTGAAAAACTTGGCACCTGGAATCTATTAGGGAGAACGTCATGGATTGACCGCTTGGTACAACATATAGTAGCAAAGGAAAATATGGACAATAGAAGGCCTCGCGTTGTAATTTCTCCTCTCTATAGAAAGGATTACCGAAGCGCGCTAAAATCAATATTTGATGCTTTCTCCGGCATCAAAAACATAGTGAAAAGCCCGCAGGGTAAGATCTACATAAAACCTAACATTACCAGTAGTGTTTTCTATGCTTACACAAATCCGGATGTGGTAGCTGCTTTGATAAAACTGTTGCGAGATGAAGGATGCAAACGAATATTCGTTATTGAGAATTGCACCCAGGCAGACTTCAGCAGAAATGCGTTCATGGCAAGCGGCATGCTCGACGCCGTAGAATCAGCAGGGGGAGAGTGTATCTTTCTCGACGAAGTCAAACAGATCCCCATAACAGTTGACACGGGCGCAAAGCAATACGAACTGGAATTTCCGGAACTCATTGTCAACGATCTGATTATAGATAAGGACAATCATACTTACATCAATATGCCGAAGCTCAAAACCCACGACATGACCAAGATTACCCTGGGAGTGAAGAACCAACATGGTCTGATCAGCGATGCATCAAAGCAAGTGGAGCATCACTATGGATTGCATGCCAAACTGGCGAGTATGCTGAAAATCATTCAACCGGACTTCACGATAATCGATGGCGAGTATGCAATCGGAGAAGGACCGCTGGCACCGAAACGCAACAGGGAAATGATAAAGGTATACGACATCTTGGTCGGTGGGGATGATGTCGTTGCCGTAGATACCGTGGGAGCTAAAATATTGGGGTATGACCGCAATGAGATCGAGCACCTGACCATAGCAGTGGACATGGGCCTTGGATGCGGGAATCTTGATGAGATAGAAATCATAGGGGATATCCGTCAATTCAATGTCAAGGTGCCCTATGCAAAAGAAAGAATCTATCCACCTGAACTGAATGTCAAGATAGTCCCCGGGAAGGAAATGGCCTGCAGGGAAGGTTGTCTTGGACAAGTGGAATCTATGTTGGATTTGTTCCTCTTTGATGCAAAGGGCCAGGGGAACTTCAGCGTGGTGGCAGGAAAAGGCTTCTCAAAGAACGATTTGCACAAACTGCCGGAGCCGATAGTTGTCGTGGGGGATTGTGCCATAGAAGAGGTGGGTAGTTATCTGCAATCCAATCACCAGGATGTGCGCATGGTGAAAGGTTGCTCGGATATAACGGCCATATCGATCGTACTTCTTGATATTTCCAAGCCGGATGCGAGCATTTTAGCTGATGGTATGGATGTCGAAAAACGGATTGAAAATGAATTGATCGCCAAAGAAAAAGGGTGCAACTCCCTCTTTATGAAGCTGACAGATTGAAGCCAATCCACAAGTCATAGATGTGTCTTTAATGCACCGTGGTATTATGTATTAACTTATTGATTTTTCAATCTATTCTCCTATTTCTTGACATGCGACCTTCGGGATGGTAGGGTCATATAAATTTCTGTAATGGCGGTCCAATATTCCGGCCCGCGATAAACACCTATGATCGAGGTGGTTAACAATCATGACGAAGACAAGATGGTTGTATGCTCATATTATAATTTTCCTGGTCATCGGGTTGTTCGGGGTGAACTTCGGACAAACAGCACAGGCGCGGACACATAACGAGCTGGGAACATCGCCTGTGACTGTCAAGAAGGCCGCAGCCCCGGAGAAGAGTGCGGAAAAGAAGCAGAGTACCCATTCGAAAAAGAAGTCCAGAACCGCCAAGAAGAAGATAAAGGCCAAGCACGCATCTGCCGGCAGCCGCATACACCATACAAAGACGAAGCACGCCAGGAACACGCAAAAGCCTGCAATTGTCGAGAGCACCTTAACATCAAGCGTACCTACCGACATCGAGACCGTGCCGAACGAGGAGCGCTCTTCCTTACAACCCACTGATCTTTGGCTGGCAAAGGATGTGTGGTTAAAGCAGAGAACAGCGGAGGAGCAACCGGATGAACTGACCCTCAAGATCCTGGACTCCGCATATAGCTACCTGGGGACTCCCTACCGCTATGGAGGATCAACGCCAGCGGCGTTTGACTGTTCAGGGTTCGTCCGGCATGTATTCGGCGAGAACGGCATCGCATTGAGCCGCTCATCACGGGAACAGGCGCGGGAGGGAATGCCCATCTCGCTGTCCGACCTGAAACCGGGAGATCTCATCTTCTTCGACATGCACCGCCGGAACCGCTACCGGATAAACCACGTAGGGCTCTACATTGGAGGTGGCCACTTCATCCATGCCGCGTCTTTGCACTCACGCCATATAAAGATCGAAAAACTCGAGTCAAATTTCTTCCAATCCAGGATTGTGAAGGCCCGGCGGATTATCGATTCCCTCAGAAGCCCCTAGTATCATGTAACATATTATAGTTCGCAATTAAGCGAAGTATGATATACTGG
>CAYGXB010000363.1:0-3385 GCA_964353605.1 uncultured Bacteriovoracaceae bacterium | reverse complement strand
ACGGTCGAACCGAGGAACCCTCCCGCACCGTTTACCCAAATCAGACCGGTCTGCATACACTCTCCCTCCTTGTCATTTTCCCTAGAAATTCCAGGTGATGTTCACCGTAAACTCATCACGTTTGTCGAGCATGCCAAGGGTGCCAGTAGATTCCTTCGACTCGGTTAAGAAATATGAAACCTCGAACTGGAAGTTCTTCCACTCGTAGACGAAGGAGGGGATGAGGACGAGGGCCTGCGGCTCGACCTCATACATGGCCACGAGCATGGGGGTGAGGTTTCCGTTCAAGAAGCGGGTCTGCGTGATGAGGATAAAGGTGTTGCTGTATTCCTTTTCCCAGACCGTATCGTACTGCCCGTCCTGGTTATCGTCCCAGGGGGCGTACCAGGGCGACATGATGGTCTTGCGCTTGTAGTCCAGGATCTTGCTCCCGACATACTCCACGGTGAACATGTAGTCATCGGGGCCGAGGAAGGGGATCTTCTGGAACTTGTCGAACCCGATGCCGTACTTGACGACATCGAACTTTGCGATCTCGCCGGTCGTGAAAGACAGGTCCATCTTCGCGATGTCGCCAAGGGGGAAGTCGCCAATCAGGTCCTCGATGCCCCCCAAGCCGGCAATGTGGATCTTGGGCGCGAAGGCGGCGATCACATCGGTGAACTTTCCCGGGGTCATCTTGGGGACATCCTTGAAATAGGCGGCCTCCCCGCGCATGATGGTATCGATGGAGGTGAGGTTGGTATTGAAGCTCAGGCCAAAGACATCCACGGTATCTCGCGTGAGCTCGACCACCAGCTTCTGGTCGCCGAGGATGGACTGCATGATATGCGTGAAATCGATCTGCGACGAATCGAGATAGATATCCTTGAGGGCGCCGGCGTTGAGGTAGGGAACCGGGACCTCGGAGTACATGCGATAGTAGCAGAAGTTGAGATCCAGGCCATGGGACAACATCCCAAACCTCAAACCGAAGCGGTCTTCGTCGATATCGCTTTCCTCCTGGTTGATGACCTGTTTGAGGCTGGCCATGGAAAACGGATTGGCGAGATCCTCCTGGGTGTCACGGCCGATCGTGGGGAGGATGGCCGATCCGTCGATCATATCCTCTTCATAGGTGTTGTCGATCTTGCCCGGGATGTAGTACCCCTCGAGGGAGAGGGAATCGAATGGCCCCACGAACTCCGTCGCGTAGTTGGCGCGGAGCATCCAGAGAGGGATACGCCGCTCCGACATATCCACGGCCAGGGAAGAGGTATTCATCGGGTTGGTGCCGTCGAGGATGCGGATCGTGCTCATCTCGCCCCAGGCCATGACCTGTCTGCCCGTGCGCACAAAGAAATGACCGTAGACCAGATCGACATAGGCCATGTAGAGGTCCACGCCCTTTTTCAAGTCGTTGATCTGGTCCCGATTGTCGAAGGTATACTCATGCCGGAACTCATCATCCGAAAATTCCTTCGGCCCGTAGTCCCATACGCCGTCGTAATACGCCCTGCCCTGGAGATAGTATTCCGATTTCAGATCTCCCCACAGCTTGCCCACGTCATGCTTCCATTCCAGCATGAGGAGGTTGCGCTGGCTGATCATATCCCCGGCTTCAATGGGGATGGGGTTGTTCGGCGGTGCTTCCTCCGTACGCCAGGTGACCTGCGCCTTGAGTTTACCGATGGCTTTTATCTTGCCGTCTGCACCTGTCCACAACGCATATGCGTTGAAGGGATACAAGCAGGTGATTACCGCGATGAGTACTGCATATGTGACGTATTTCATGCTGTTCCTCCCTCCTCAGATATAGTACCATCCAACCTCTTCCTCCCGGCAAGCGCCGGAACGAACAACAATGCTGTGACCGTTTCCAGCATGACCATGATCCCGAAGATCATGACCATCGTGGCCTGAAACTTCATGCCGATGAAAAACCACGGTAGACTGGCGGCAAAGACCAGGATACCGGCAAACAGGATATTGCCGCCTTTTTCCGATCCGCCTCTGAACAGGCAATATCCGAACAGGGGTCCGAGACTCAAGGCAGCAACGATAGCAGGGATAAGGGACAGGCTCAGATCGATCCTGGCGGCAGCCATGATCAGAAGGAGGGCCGCCTGGGCGGCTGCGATCGAGAGCAACAGGGCGATATCTTTGATCAAGGAACGGGTGCAGACGATCCCCAGGACGAGCAGGACCAGGAAGGCCGCTATGAAAATCCGCAGATAATCGGCCTTGACGCCGTCGTTGATGAGCTTCGTCATGCCTAAAAGCCCTCCGCCGAGGCTGAACTCGAGCTGCGCGGAGGGATGGCTATCGATATAGGCCTGCATCAAGAAAGCGTATGTGTCGATGCTGGCTGCATCGCTGCGCGGAAAAAAGGGCGAGATGGTCGCGCGGGAGAAGGTCTTGTCCATGAAGCTCTCGATGCCCCCCTGCTCCAAAACCATCCCGGCCAGACCCTCGATCTGTTTTCTCGTCTCGGGCACGGTCTGCCACTTGGGACTGCCGTCCGACATGGTGTAGCGGGCCATCTGAACCATCATGTCGAAGGCGATGCTGTCCTTGGCGCCGCAGGCATACTTCAGGTAGTCGCTGAAATCCCCTATGGCGCCTAATGCCTCGGGATCGATGAGCCCACCTGCGTGCTGTGCTTGCACATAGACGAGGAGCTGGTTCGGGCCCATGAACTTCTCTTTAAACAGGTTGAAGCACTGGTTCCAGGGATGGTTGGGACGCAGGTAGGACGAACCGGGGATATTGTCGCCCACCGCCACGTGCTTCAGGGCGAGGCCACCGGTGACGATGACGGCGGCCAGGATGAGGAGCACGACGTATCTCCCGCCGCCCTGGGAAAGATCGGTCAGGGTGGATGAGAGCGACTGCCATGCCAATGCCCGGGGTTCCTTCGCGGCCTTGGGCTTGAGCGGCAGGTAGGAGATCAGGAGCGGGACCATGAACCCACTGCATACAAATGCGCCGGCCAGGCAACCGAGACCGAGATATCCCAGCTCCTTCACCATGGGGATCCTGGCAAGACAGAGGCTCAGAGTGACCAGTGCACCGGTCAGGATGGCTGCTAGGAGCGGGATATTCCCCCATGCGCATATTATGGCGTCATGCTTGCCGTGCGGTACCGTATAGGCACGATAAAAACGATCCAGGACGAGGACGGTATAGGCCAGCGCGCAGAGTCCGAGGATGAGGGGGTAGAGCAGCGCCATGGGATGGAAGAGGTAGCCCAGGCTGGCGAATATCCCCATGCCCAACACTGCGGAAATCGCCAGGGCAAGGATGGGCAGGAGTACGCCGAGGATCGTCCTGAAATAGAGGGCAAGCAGGATGACGATAACGGCCAGCATCACCCCGGCGGCGACGCCGATCTGCTGCGTGCCCA
>CAYGXB010000362.1:404-3388 GCA_964353605.1 uncultured Bacteriovoracaceae bacterium | reverse complement strand
TCGCATCATAAAAACTCCTCTTGATTTTATATAATAATTGCCAAATGCCGAATGTCAATACCGAATAACTCAGGATACCGAATAACTCAGGACAATATCTCTTGTTCGAGCTCTGAATTTCGGGGAAAGTTCTGGCCATAGGGGTGTTGTCTTATGCTGCTCATTATGATATGAGAAACCGCGTTGTGTTATCTGATGGCTATGGCGAAAGGGCGTGGTCTGCGTTTGGTCTTTTGTTCGCTCTTCATACGGATCTGATACAAGATGTTAGAAGTATTTGTCGATCGACAAATGGTGAACATTGAACCTTCATAACATGCAATCTACATTTTTTTCGCTCAAGACGGCGGTGGTGCTGCTCCTTTCGATACCCGGCATGTCCATTCTCGGGACAGTCGTTTCCGGGCTCGATGGCGGCATGCAAGCACAGGGCACGGGGATATCCGGGATCGGGCGGGTCCTGGACGTCCTCCACCTGACCGACACCTATCACTCCCCATGGTTTATCGGTTTGGTGTGCCTGCTCGGTTTGAATCTGACAGGGTGCATGTACAGGAGGGTCCGCAAGATTACGCAAAAGCGCATCCCTGCTTTCCCCGCGTACATGAAAGCAGAGGAGTTCATCCTTACGGACAAGGCTCCGGAGGAGTTTCTGGAAACGTGTACGGGCATCTTGCGTAAGAGATACCGGGTGAAGAAAACTTCAGGCACGTCTGAGGGATGGCTGCTCTATGCAGAACGGCAGAGTCTGCGGCAGGCCGGGACATTCCTGCTGCATGCCAGCGTGTTGATCATCCTTTCTGGAGTTGCCCTCGGGGCGCTGGGATTCGATGCCACGCTGGAGATCCCGGAGCGTGCGACGACGGACAGGGTCTATCTCAAGGACGGAATGGCCAAGCCGCTCGACTTTCAGATCAGGTGTGATGCATTTGACGTGGACTACTATGCGAATGGTATGCCCAAGGAATTTACCACCCGCCTCAGCTTCATGCGGGGCAACCGCATCATCCGTCAGGCATCGCTGCGTGTCAACCATCCGGTTGTCTTTGAGGGCATGCACATCTATCAGGCCAGTTACCGCACGGATGGTTCTGCCCTGATCAAGATCGTGGACGGCAAGCGGTTGATCTGGGTAAGGGCGGAGCAGGGACAGATCATCCCGCTCAACACGGCGCTCAGGGCGCGGGTCATGCGCGTGGAACAGGACCTCATGCACCTGGGGCCGGCGGT
This sequence comes from uncultured Bacteriovoracaceae bacterium, assembly GCA_964353605.1. Taxonomy (GTDB): domain Bacteria; phylum Desulfobacterota; class Desulfomonilia; order UBA1062; family UBA1062; genus CAYGXB01. Next base: position 2,158 of record CAYGXB010000362.1, on the reverse strand, counting down.
ACAGCTCGCTGTCGAGGCCACCAACGGGGCACATACGGTGTGGATCCTTCGGGATATCGAGCGCATGCGGGAACATATGCCCGGCATCCTGGAACGCATTCCAGCCTTCAACCCAAGCCCGGTCCCGCCGTATACCTTTGTCTTAGCATCGGTCGAAACACGCTTCTCCACCGGGTTGGCTGTAAATAGCGACCCGGGTGCGCCTGTAGCGGCCATGGGCGGGATCCTCTTGATGACCGGCACCCTGCTGATCTTTCTCACCCCGGCACAGAGGATATGGATCAGGATAGGGCCCCTGGGCGGATCGCAGCGGCTATCCTTCGTGCACACCCGCAACGGCATGCAGACGGAGCCCGACAGGGAGCTGTACCAGGCGCTCAAAAGTCTTTCAAAGGGGTGAGCATGGACACCAGGATCATGGGTTTGGTAACCGCTTTGTATATGGCGGCCTTTTTCCTGCTCGTCATCTATAGCATTGCGCGAGGCAGGATCTGGAAGAACATCGGACTCACCGTGGCAGTGGGCGGCTTTGCTCTCCATACGATAGGGCTTGGTATGCGCTGGTTAGCCTCCTACCGTTTGGGCATCGGACATGCGCCGTTGTCCAATCTCTACGAGTCCCTGGTCTTCTTCGCCTGGGCCATCGTGCTTATCGGCCTTGGCATCGCCCGGCGGCGCACACGGAGCATGACAGCGGTCTATTCCATGCCGGCCGCTGCTCTGCTCATGGCCTATGCCTCATTCGCCCCGGGCATTGACAGCACGATCCAGCCCCTGATCCCCGCCCTCAAGAGCAACTGGCTCGCCATCCACGTCATGACCTGTTTTCTCGGCTATGCCGCATTTGTCGTGGGCTCGCTGCTGGGGATAGGGTACCTGATGAAGCGGAAACAGGATTCATCAGATGCCGCCCCCATCGGCAATATGGCGTATCAATGCATCGCCATCGGATTTATCCTCTTCACCTTTGGCATCCTGACCGGCGCAGTCTGGGCCTATGCCGCTTGGGGGCGGTACTGGGGCTGGGACCCCAAGGAGACCTGGGCCCTGATCACCTGGCTTGCCTATGCCGCCACCCTGCATGTGCGACTCAGAGACGGCGGCATAAACCCGAAGGTTGTTGGTATGGCGCTCTTCGGATTGGCTTGCATTCTCTTTACCTATTTCGGTGTAAACTACCTACAGGGTCTGCACAGTTATTTCTAAAGTGCCGCGGGGGCATTCCTCTATGGAACAATCAATCCAGCGGGCATGACGGGGTGCGGGGGATTGAGTTGGCCTCAACCTCCCACCTCAAAGAATGCGAATTCAGATCAAATACGAAGAGGGTCTAGGTGAGGAGGCCTTTGGGATACATAGAACATGTATAAATGCAACTTCGTATAACTCCATAAAGATTTCGGGGGATGAGGGGAGAAGATTTTGGGTTCTTTCCGTTAATCCTCAATAGGGAGGCCATGCTTTTTCACCCATTGGGCGAATGACACAACCGTCGGCCTCTGAAAAGGTTGGCTGTTCAAATCCGCACTGATCGGATAGCGCCCGAACTGCTTCACCGCCGCTACAGCGACATGCACATTTTCCACCGGTGCATTGACGGGAACCATGTTGATCGTAACGGCGAAGCGGCCCGCTCCCGCCCCCTCCCGGATCAGCCTGCGAACCGTCTCCACAATCATCTCCGGTGCCCCGGTGCCTAGGAGAATAGGTTGGATATTGAGCATCAGACAGATCTTCTTTTCCTCCGCATAGGC
>CAYGXB010000362.1:0-394 GCA_964353605.1 uncultured Bacteriovoracaceae bacterium | reverse complement strand
AGGCGCGTATCGGTGGGATGCCGACCTTTTCGAAGTCTTCCTGCCATACCAGGAGGTAGTAGGGCCGCATACAATGGAGCTTGTTCCCGGAGCGCATCATGTCCATCTTGATATCCAATACCTCCCTGGGGTTTTTCACCCAGCCTTCCCCCCAGGTCGCCGTATCAATTACTGTGCATTGCGGTGTGGATGTCGCCCGGATAACCTTCTCGATATAGGGCAGGCAGAACTCCCGAATCATCTTCGGCGAGATAATGGGCGGGCTCGCCTGAGCATCGGACATGACCACCATGGACGTTCCGGTCTCCTTGATCATCGTGCGGATCCAGGGGACGACGACCTCCATGCTGAGGAATTCCATCAGGTCATGTGCGAATTGAGGGTCCTCGAGCAT
>CAYGXB010000361.1:0-3396 GCA_964353605.1 uncultured Bacteriovoracaceae bacterium | reverse complement strand
AGCGAAGGGTCTCTTGCATCAAATCTTTGGAGAAAGGCGTTTGAGCAACAGCCCGCAAAGGCTCAAGCTGAAAAGTTTAGACCCCCCCCCTTGGTCTCAAGGGGGCTAGAAGGTTGCGGCCAATCGTTGCTAATATCCTGGAAGCGGGCGATCTGTGAGCTTCGCTGACTGGGATTGTATGCCATTTGATTTGGTCGCCCCAACCTTACATAGATAGTATGGCCTTTTTATTATGAAAGGGTTTACCAATTGGAACGGTTGGGGACGGTCAAATTAAATGGCTTCGCCACCGCCCTCCCTGCAATCAATAGGCTGTTGCGTATAAAGAAATATTTTCTTACCTTGCTACAGGGAGTATTTCTCTATGGTGAAGTGGAGAATTCTCTGTTGCAACAGCCTTAGATTGCAAGTGATGGCGGGAAATAGTACTTTGCAAAGAAGCCATATTTCGCATTGCTGCCATTACGCTAGAATGCAATAATACAGACAACCGTTTGGGAAATGAAATTGCAAGGAGGGAATATGAAATCTATCGTGAAAGTCTTTCGTCTCTGCCTTTTGATGCTCTTGGTTCTGATCTTGCCCGGAGGATTATTGGCAGGTGACTCGATAGAAATCCCGGCCGGTTTTGTCGGGAAGTACATTGATGTTCAGGGCATACAGATACGCTATCACCAAGTCGGAAGCGGGCCTGACATCCTCTTCATCCATGGACTGCCGGGGTCGATCGAGGATTGGCAGCCGGTGATCGGCGAGCTCGCTGGCAAGTACCGGCTGACGTTCTATGACCGGCCCGGCAACGGATTCAGCAGCGCAGAGCATCTGGAGTATTCCCTGAAGCAAAATGCAGATATCGCGCTGGCCCTCATCGACCAGCTTCAATTGAGCAATCCCATCGTGGTCGGTCATTCCTATGGCGGGTGTACTGCCCTGGCTATGGCGGTAAGAAAGCCGAGCCGCGTCAAGGCGTTTGTGATCGTGGGCGGGGTCGCCTACCCTACGGAAAAAGTGGATCCTCTGTTTTATCTCTTGAGGATACCCGTTCTGGGCCGGGGAATTATCGCACTCATTCCCCACTCTGCCGGCTGCAATATGATGCGCGATGGCATCGTCAAGGCCTTTACGCCCAATGATACAAGCATCCCCGCCGATTTTCTCGATATGCGCTGCAAAATCTGGTCACAGCCTAAGAATCTCGTGACCATGGCTCGTGAAGACATCCATGTGAACTCCGATCTCAAGGAGATCGGCCCAGGGTATAAAGACATCGTGCACACGCTCTACATCGTCCATGGCGAGCAGGATCAGATGGTTTCGGTGGAGGAATCGAAGAAACTCCATGCCATCCTCCCCAGCTCGAAACTGATCCTTCTGGAGAATACCGGCCATATGGTGCAGTATGCCAGGATGGCCGACCTCATCAAGGTCATCGAGATGGCGGCCCTTTCCTCGGGCGTCTGAAAGTTTTTGGGGAAGGAGTCTTGGGAAACCCCCTTTTTCCAAAAATGGGCTTCCCCAGGAACTTTTTATGGATAGGCGCGATACAGCATGCGCGGGAAGGGGATGGTTTCGCGCACGTGTTTGAGGCCGCAGATCCAGGCCAGCGTCCTCTCTATACCCAGGCCAAAGCCCGAGTGCGGGACACTGCCGTACTTGCGGATGTCGAGGTACCAGCCATAGCGTTCGGGGTCGAGGCCGTGGTCCTTGATGGACTTGAGGAGGATGCCGATGTCCTCCTCCCTTTGGGAGCCGCCGATGATCTCGCCGTAGCCCTCCGGGGCGAGCAGGTCGGCGCACATGACGAGCTCCGGCCGTTCGGGGTGCTGTTTCATGTAGAAGGCCTTGGCCTTCTTCGGGTAGCATTCGATGAAGACCGGCTTGTCGAAGAGCTTGGTGATGATCGTCTCGTCGTCGCCGCCAAGGTCCATGCCCCATTGGATGTCTGAGCCCTCCTTGTTGAGGATCTCGATGGCTTCGTCGTAGCTGAGGCGGTAGAAGGGGGTTCTTGCTTTTTTCAGGGGTTCAATATCTCGTTCCAGGAAAGCAAGCTCTTGTGATCTCTCGACGATGGTGCGCTGGACAATAGAGGAGACGAAGTCCTCCTGCACTTCCAGGTTCATCTTGTGGTCGGCAAAGGCCATCTCGCCTTCTACCATCCAGAACTCGGTGAGATGGCGTCTCGTCTTGGAGCGTTCGGCCCGGAAGGTGGGGCCAAAGCAGTACACCTTGCCGAGGCCGGCGATGGCAGCCTCGAGGTAGAGCTGCCCAGTCTGGGCCAGGTAGGCCTTACCGAGGTCGAAGTAGTCCACGGAGAAGAGGTTGGTGGAGTCTTCGCCAACCGTGGTGGTGAAGATGGGAGTGTCCACGAGGGTGAAGCCGTTCCTATAGAAGTATTCACGGACGTGACGGACGAGGGCGTCGCGCACCCGGAGTATGGCGATCTGCCGGGGAGAGCGGAGCCAGAGGTGCCGATGACTCAGGAGGAAATCCGGACCGTGCTCCTTCTTGCCGATGGGGAATTCCTCGGATTCCTGGACGATGGAGAGGCTGCTGGCATGGAGCTCGAAGCCGCCTGGCGCTCTGTCCTCCTTGACCACCTTGCCGGTGACGATAACGGAAGACTCGAGCGGGAGCTTCTTGATCTCCTCATAGAAGTCGCCGAAGGTCTCTCGATCGGCGATGACCTGGCAGATCCCGGTGCCGTCGCGCAGGATGAGGAACGAGACTTTACCGCTCGAGCGCCGGTTTGGGACCCAGCCCTTGATGGTGACCTTCTCCCCGATATGTCCTGGGAAATCCTTTATCGTACATTCTGTCATGGCCCAATCTCCCTGTTCCGAGTTTTCTTAGCGCATAAGTAGCATATGATCAATACGAATCCTTCAGCTATACGGGGCTGTTTAAATCTCAAAATCATCAGCCTCTCTGAATTTTCAGGGGGGACGGGGGGACCCAATTTTTTTGCAAAGCGTGACAAAAGCATTACTATTTGAAACTTGTCTATCCGCATGGTATCCTTGACCGCATGCATAGTAGCTTCAAAATATGGCTTGAGACTGGGAAGCCATGACAGGGATCTACCGCTCTATCGCGACCTTTTTGGGTGCTGGCAATTTCCCCGTCGCCCCCGGGACGGTCGGGAGCATGGCGACCATCCCCCTTTTTCTCATCATAAGGGGGCTCTCCTTGACCTGGTATCTCATCGTTGTGGGTGTTTTTGCCGTGCTTGGCGTGCAGGCGGCGGAGGCCATGGAGAAAGAGTGGGGCCGGGACCCTTCCAGGGTGGTCATCGACGAGGTGGTAGGGATGCTTCTGGCGCTTGCCGGGAGACCGAAAGGACTGAAAGATATCTTGTATGCCTTTGTGCTTTTCCGGGTCTTTGATATTGTGAAACCG